>NZ_JBHYKG010000096.1:0-27488 GCF_042741245.1 Kitasatospora sp. NPDC058965 | reverse complement strand
GCGGCGGAGGTCTTGGTGGAGCCGCTGCCGCCGCAGGCGCTGACCGCCGTGGCCACCGACAGCAGCAGGGCGGCGGCCGCCAGGGTGCGGCGGGTGCGGCGGGGGGCCGGGTGGGCGGGGGTCAACTCGTCCATGGTGCGACGTCCTCCAGTGGTGGGCGGATCCGGGCGGCAGCGGTGGCTGCGCGGATCTGACGTGGCTCGGAGGAATCCGGTTCCCGTCCCACCCGGCAGCGGGTCAGAGGCCGAACTCGGCCATCCCCTCGACCAGCGCCCTGGTCCGGTCGGGGACGGTGATCGAGCCGCTCGGGGCACCGCCGGGCTGCGGGGTGCCGGCCACCAGGGGCCAGAAGTGGCCCAGCCGGCGGGAGGAGTCGAGCAGTGCGTCGAGGGTGTCCGGGTCGGTCTCGGCCAGCAGCGCGCCGGGGACCTGCACGGGGGACTCGGGGGGAAGCATCCATGGCTCCGATCGCCGACCGCGGCCTCGTCGCCGCGGAATGGGGCTGTGATCGTGACCCTAGGCGCCCGCTCCGGACCCGGCCAGACCTACCCGCAGGTAGTCGCCCGGACGGTACCGTAGGGGGGTTGTCCCCACCCCCGTAGCAAGGAGTCCACCCGTGCGGATCGCCGTCGCCGGCTCGATCGCCACCGACCACCTGATGACCTTCCCCGGCCGGTTCGCCGACCAGTTGGTCCCGGAGCAGCTGCACACCGTGTCGCTCTCCTTCCTGGTCGACACCCTGGACATCCGGCGCGGCGGGGTGGCCCCGAACATCAGCTTCGGGATGGGCCTGCTGGGCCTGCGCCCGGTGCTGGTCGGCGCGGCCGGCGCGGACTTCGCCGAGTACCGGTCCTGGCTGCAGCGGCACAACGTGGACACCGACTCGGTGCACATCTCGGAGACCCGGCACACCGCCCGGTTCATGTGCACCACCGACGAGGACCACAACCAGATCGCCTCCTTCTACACCGGCGCGATGGCCGAGGCCCGCAACATCGAGATCAAGCCGATCGCGGACCGGATCGGCGGCCTGGACCTGGTGCTGATCGGGGCCGACGACCCGCAGGCGATGGTCCGGCACACCCAGGAGTGCCGCAGCCGCGGCTACGCCTTCGCCGCCGACCCCTCGCAGCAGCTGGCCCGGCTGGACGGGGACGACATCCGCGAGCTGGTGGACGGCGCCGCCTACCTCTTCACCAACGAGTACGAGGCCGCGCTGATCGAGACCAAGAGCGGCTGGACCGCGGCCGAGGTGCTGGACCGGGTCGGCACCCGGATCACCACGCTGGGCAGCAAGGGCGTGCGGATCCAGCGCAAGGGCGAGCCGGACATCACGGTGCCCTGCGCCCCCGAGCTGAAGAAGGTCGACCCGACCGGCGTGGGCGACGGCTTCCGGGCCGGCTTCCTGGCGGGCCTGTCCTGGGACCTCGGCCTGGAGCGGGCCGCGCAGATCGGCTGCATGCTGGCCACCCTGGTGATCGAGACCGTCGGCACCCAGGAGTACGAGCTGCGCGCGGGCCACTTCCTGGAGCGCTTCGGCGCCGCCTACGGCGAGGCCGCCGCCGCCGAGGTCGCGGCGAAGCTCAGCTGACCCGGCGCACCAGGTAGGCGCAGCCCCGGTCGGCGCCGAAGTCGGCGGCCGGGGCCTCGCCCTCGTAGGACTGCCCGCGCATCCCGCACCAGGCCGGGATGTCCAGCCGGGCCGCCTCGTCGTCGGCCAGCACCACCACCAGGCCGCCCGGGGCGACCTCGCCGAACCGCTTGGCCAGCTCGATCACCGGCAGCGGGCAGCGCTTGCCCAGCGCGTCCAGCACCAGCTCGGCCGCCGGGGCCGCCGGGGCCGGCAGGTCCAGCCCGAGCGGGGCCCGCACCCGGGCCACCAGCTCGGGCAGCACCGCGAGGAAGCGGTCCACCTGCTCCCCGGTGGTGCCGGCGGGCAGCGAGACGCGCACGTTGCCCTCGGTCAGCACGCCCATCGCCGCCAGCACGTGACTGGGGGTCAGCGTGCTGGAGGTGCACGAGGAACCGGAGGAGACGGCGAAGCCGGCCCGGTCGAGCTCGGTCAGCAGCACCTCGCCGTCCACGTACAGGCAGGAGAAGGTGACCAGGTGCGGCAGTCGGCGCACCGGGTCGCCGACCACCTCCACCTCCGGCACCAGCCGGGGCACCGCCGCCCGGATCCGCTCCACCAGCGCGTGCAGCCGGGCGTTCTCGGCCGCCGCCTCGGCCCGCACCGCGCGCAACGAGGCGGCCGCGGCGACCACGGCGGGCACGTTGACGTAGCCCGGCACCCGGCCGGACTCCCGCTCGTCGGCCGGCAGCGCGGAGGAGAACCGGACCCCCTTGCGCACCGCCAGCACCCCGACCCCGGCCGGCCCGCCCCACTTGTGCGCGCTCGCGGTCAGCAGCGACCAGCCCGCCGGCACCGGCAGCCGGCCCGCGCTCTGCGCCGCGTCCACCAGCAGCGGGCAGTCCGGACCCGCGCCGGCCCGCAGCAGTTCGGCGGTCTCGGCCACCGGTTGCAGGGTGCCGACCTCGTGGTTGGCCGACTGGAGCACCGCGAGCGCGGTGTCCGGGCGCACGGCAGCGGCGAACTCCTCGGGCGAGACGCGGCCGGTCCGGTCCACCGGCACCGCGGTCAGCTCGCCGCCGTCCGCCTCGTGCAGCTCGGCGGTGTGCAGCACGCTGGAGTGCTCCACCGCGGAGTGCACCAGGTGACGACCCGTCCGGCGCCGCCCGCGCAGCGCGCCGAGCACGCCCAGCTGCACCGCCTGGGTGCCGCTGGTGGTGAAGGACACCTCGTCCGGCCGGGCGCCGAGCAGCTCGGCCACGGTCTCGCGGGCGGCGTCCAGCAGCATCCGGGCCTGCCGCCCGGAGCGGTGGAGCCGGGCCGGGTCGGCCCACCCCTCGTCCAGCGCGGCGGTCAGCGCCTGCCGGGCCACCGGGTGGAGCGGGGCGGTGGAGGCGGCGTCGAAGTAGACGTTCGGTGAGGACGGCACACCCGACACCGTATCGGGCGCCCGGGCGCCCACCCCGCTGCGCCCGGTGGGGTCTTCGCGCGGTGCGCACCCCGTCGACCGGCGGCCCGCCCCGATCGCTCACATCCCGTCAGTCGATCACCGGACGGAGGTGCATTTTGTCCGGTTCGTCCGGTCCCGACGGGCCGTCACCCGGTTGCCGCAAGGCCATCCCCCGATCGGGTGTACGGGATCGGAAAGCCCGTGATGACCAGGGAATCCGCGCTGCCGGGGGCTGATCGGGTAGGCGGG
This sequence comes from Kitasatospora sp. NPDC058965, assembly GCF_042741245.1. Taxonomy (NCBI): domain Bacteria; kingdom Bacillati; phylum Actinomycetota; class Actinomycetes; order Kitasatosporales; family Streptomycetaceae; genus Kitasatospora; species Kitasatospora sp. NPDC058965. The sequence goes on along the minus strand of NZ_JBHYKG010000096.1, from coordinate 24,219 downwards.
CGGCGCGTTACCGGGACCTGCCCGTCAGGGGCGCATAAGGCTGGAGTAGGGTTTGGCCCGCATAAGCATTCAAACCGTGCCCGTGGGCGGGTCGCTCGGGGAGGCGAAGGACCTCCGCGCGGGCGGCTTGGTCGCGGGCGAGACTTCGGGAAGGCGCTACGTGAGTCCCAACGGCTCCGACCGCTCGCCGCGGCGCACGATGCGGCGGAAGCTGCCTCAGGCGCTGGCACTGGGCCTCGTCATCGCGACCGCTACCGGCTGCTCGGCCAACGACCTGCCCAGGCTTGGCCTCCCCAGCCCCGTCACCACGGATGGCCACCTGGTCCTCCAGATGTGGCAGGGGTCATGGATCGCGGCGCTGGCAGTCGGCGTTCTGATGTGGGGTCTGATCATCTGGAGCGTGATCTTCCACCGGCGCAGCCGCACCGGCATCGAGATCCCTCCGCAGACCCGGTACAACGTGCCCATCGAGGCGCTCTACACCGCGGTCCCCATCGTCATCGTCTCGGTGCTCTTCTACTTCGTCGCCCGCGACGAGGCGAAGCTGACGTCGGTCTCCGCCAAGCCGCAGCACTACGTCAACGTGGTGGGCTTCCAGTGGAGCTGGGCGTTCAACTACGAGAACACCGAGGTGCCGGACCCCAGCAACCAGCAGGCCGCGTACGACGTGGGCACGCCCGCGAACATGCCGACCCTGTGGCTGCCGGTCAACGAGTCGGTCCAGTTCCGGCTGACCTCGCGTGACGTGATCCACGACTTCTGGCCCGTCAACTTCATGATGAAGATGGACGTCGTGCCGGGCGTGGTGAACAGGTTCGAGGTCACTCCCACCGTCATCGGCGAGTTCGACGGCAAGTGCGCGGAGCTCTGCGGTGTCGACCACTCCCGGATGCTCTTCAAGGTGAAGGTCGTCTCGCACGACGACTACGTGAAGCACCTGCAGGACCTGCGGGCCAACGGCCAGGCCGGCGCGGTGCCTTCGGGCGTCATCAGCATGGGAAGTGAAGCGAAGTGACCATCCTCAACGAACCCGCCGCCGCCGGCGGGGCGCATGGGGGCACCGTCGCGGCCGGCGGGGCGAAGCGCACCCGCACGCCGGGTGCCACCATCATCAAGTGGCTGACCACCACCGACCACAAGACGATCGGCACGATGTACCTCGGTACCTCGTTCGCGTTCTTCCTGATCGGTGGCATCCTCGCGCTGGTGATGCGCGCCGAGCTGGCTCGTCCGGGGACCCAGATCCTCTCGAACGAGCAGTTCAACCAGGCCTTCACCATGCACGGCACGATCATGCTGCTGATGTTCGCGACCCCGCTCTTCGCGGGCTTCGCGAACTGGATCATGCCGCTCCAGATCGGCGCGCCCGACGTCGCCTTCCCGCGCCTGAACATGTTCGCCTACTGGCTCTACCTGTTCGGCTCGCTGATCGCGGTCGGCGGCTTCCTCACCCCGCAGGGTGCGGCCGACTTCGGCTGGTTCGCCTACTCGCCGCTGTCGGACGCGGTCCGCTCGCCGGGCGTCGGCGCCGACATGTGGATCATGGGTCTGGCCTTCTCCGGCTTCGGCACCATCCTCGGTGCGGTCAACTTCATCACCACGATCATCTGCATGCGCGCGCCCGGCATGACGATGTTCCGGATGTCGATCTTCGTCTGGAACGTCCTGCTGACCGCGGTGCTGGTCCTGCTCGCCTTCCCGGTGCTCGCCGCCGCGCTGTTCGCCCTGGAGGCGGACCGCAAGTTCGGGGCCCACGTCTTCGATCCGAACAACGGTGGAGCCCTGCTCTGGCAACACCTGTTCTGGTTCTTCGGCCACCCCGAGGTGTACATCATCGCGCTGCCGTTCTTCGGCATCGTCTCCGAGATCATCCCGGTCTTCAGCCGCAAGCCGATGTTCGGCTACTCCGGCCTGATCGCCGCGACCATCGGCATCGCCGGCCTCTCGGTCACGGTGTGGGCGCACCACATGTACGTCACCGGCCAGGTGCTACTGCCGTTCTTCTCCTTCATGACCTTCCTGATCGCGGTCCCGACCGGTGTGAAGTTCTTCAACTGGGTCGGCACCATGTGGAAGGGCTCGCTGAGCTTCGAGACCCCGATGCTCTGGACGGTCGGCTTCCTGGTCACCTTCCTCTTCGGCGGTCTGACCGGTGTGCTGCTGGCCTCCCCGCCGATCGACTTCCACGTCTCGGACTCGTACTTCGTCGTCGCCCACTTCCACTACGTGGTCTTCGGCACCGTCGTCTTCGCGATGTTCGCCGGCTTCCACTTCTGGTGGCCGAAGATGACCGGCAAGATGCTGGACGAGCGCCTCGGCAAGATCACCTTCTGGACGCTGTTCTTCGGCTTCCACACCACCTTCCTGGTGCAGCACTGGCTCGGCGCCGAGGGCATGCCCCGCCGCTACGCCGACTACCTGGCCTCGGACGGCTTCACCACGCTGAACACCGTCTCGACCATCGGGTCGTTCCTGCTGGGCCTGTCGATCCTGCCGTTCCTCTACAACGTCTGGAAGACCGCCAAGTACGGCGAGCCGGTCAACACCGACGACCCGTGGGGCTACGGCCGCTCGCTGGAGTGGGCGACCTCCTGCCCGCCGCCGCGGCACAACTTCCTCACGCTGCCCCGGATCCGGTCGGAATCCCCGGCGTTCGACCTGCACCACCCCGACATCGCCGCGCTGGACTACCTGGAGCTGCACGGCCACCCGGCCAAGCACCTCGCGGGCGTCATCCCGGCCGAGTACGACAAGCCCGGCCAGTCCGGTGAGACGAAGAAGGAGGGCGACGCCTGATGAAGGAGCAGGGCAAGATCTTCGCGGGATTCGCCGCCTTCATCCTGATCATGGCCGTGGTCTACGGCGTGTGGACCACGCACAGCGACCACGGCACCGAGGCGGCCGGCACCACCGCGCTCTTCCTGGCCTTCGGCCTGTGCGCGTTCATCGCCTTCTACCTCGGCTTCACCTCCCGCCGGGTGGACACCGGCGCCGGCGACAACCCCGAGGCCGAGGTCTCGGACGACGCCGGTGAGATGGGCTTCTTCGCCCCGCACAGCTGGCAGCCGCTCTCCCTGGCGATCGGTGGCGCGCTGGCCTTCTGCGGCGTCATCTTCGGCTGGTGGCTGATGTTCTGGGCCGTCCCGGTGATCCTGATCGGCCTGTTCGGCTGGGTCTTCGAGTTCTACCGCGGCGAGAACCAGAACCAGTAGGTCCCGGCACTCGCACGCACCGGCGGGCGGGATCCCTCTTCGGAGGGGTCCCGCCCGTCGGCGTTGCGGCTCCGCTGGGTCATTCACCCGCCCGGGCGCAGCGGCGTGCGCGTTGCGCCATCCGGTGCGGAGATGTTCCTACGATCTGATGCATCGTCCGAACCTCAGGAGGATCCGGTGGCCGGCAGATGTGCAGCAGGGGGGACGAAGGGGGCCGGCAGCGGCCCGCGCGGTCGGATATGGCTGGCCCTGGCGCCGCTGCTGGCGACGCCGCTGGCGGCCTGCTCGGGCGGCGGCTCCCAGGGTGCGGCGGCGTCCCCGCCGCACGTGATCGACGCGAGCCGGTTGGTGCACACCTCGGCCGCCGCGCAGACCGATCCGGGCAAGCCCTTCACGGTGACCGTCCAGACGGGCGGCAGCCTGACCGACGTGACGCTGAGCGGCCCGGACGGGCGCCAGGTGGCCGGGGTGCTGGACGCCGACGGGCACGGCTGGCACACCACCGGCCCGCTGGCCCCCGGCACCCACTACACCGCCCGGATCGCGGCCACCGACGGCCACGGCGGGCGCGGTGAGACCACCGCCGACTTCACCACCGAGCAGGCCGGCCGGCTGCTGACCGCCACCCTCGGCCCGGACCTGGGCCGGGACACCTACGGGGTGGGCGAGCCGCTGACCGTGCAGCTCTCCGAGGCCGTCACCGACCCGGCCGCGCGGCGCGAGGTGGAGCAGTCGCTCACCGTCTCCTCGCAGCCCGCGGTGGTCGGCGCCTGGTACTGGGTGGACGGCAAGAACCTGCACTTCCGCCCGAAGGACTACTGGCCGGCCGGGGCCAAGGTGAAGCTGGCCTGGAACGCCCAGGGCCGCTCCATCGACGGCCAGCTCTACGGCGGGGCGCCGAGCTCGCTGGCGTTCACGGTCGGCGACCGGGTCGAGGCGATCGTGGACGCGGCCAGCGACCAGCTCACCTTCAAGCGCAACGGCCAGGTGGTGAACACCATCCCGGTGACCACCGGCAAGCCCGGCTTCGACACCCGCAACGGGATCAAGGTGGTGCTCGGCCAGGAGCGCCAGGTCCAGATGAGCAGCGAGACCATCGGGATCGCCAAGGGCAGCAGCGAGGCGTACGACCTCAAGGTGGAGTGGGCCACCCGGGTGACCTGGAGCGGGGAGTACGTGCACGCCGCGCCCTGGTCGGTGGCCTCGCAGGGCGTGGACAACGTCAGCCACGGCTGCACCGGGATGAGCACCGACAACGCCCGCTGGTTCTACGAGCAGACCCGGGTCGGCGACATCGTCCAGGTGGTCAACAGCAAGGGCCACCCGATGGAGCCGTTCGGCAACGGCTTCGGGGACTGGAACCTGAGCTGGACCGACTGGCTCAAGGGCAGCGCGCTGGGCCGGTCGGTGACCACCGACGCCCCGCCGGAGACGGTCTCCGCCGCCGCCACGCTGCGGCCCCAGGTCTGAGCCGCGCTCAGCGCTCCCGGTAGACGAGGTCCAGTGCGCCGCTGACGGCCGCCTGGGCCTCGTCGCGGGTGATCCCCAGCCGCTGCGCCCGCTCGGCGAACTCGTGCGCGGCCGAGGCGGCCAGCCGGTGCGCGGTGTCGCCGACCGCGGCCACCTGGGTGCCGCGCCGCCCGTGGGTCTCCACCACGCCGTCCGCCTCCAGCTCGCGGTAGGCCCGGGCCACGGTGTTCGCCGCCAGGCCCAGCTGCTCGGCCAGCGCGCGCACGGTCGGCAGCTTCAGCCCGGCCGGCAGGTCGCCGGTCCTGGCCTGTTCGGCGATCTGCGAGCGCAGCTGCTCGTACGGGGGCGTGGCGGCCGCGTGGTCGATGCTCAACTGCACCTGTGACTCTCCTCACTGACGGGCGATCAGCCCGTTCTGCCGGAGCATATGCCAAGGGCCGCTGCCCGGCGAACTGCCGGGCAACGGCCCTCAGGTGGCTGACATCGTCACGGTCGCCGGGGCGACCGGGGGAGATCAGTGGTGGCCGTGGCCGCTGGTGATCTCGTGGTGCTCCTCGACGGTCGGCTTCGGGATCTGGCTGTTCTCGCCGAACATCGAACCGGAGAGCTTGGCCCGCGTCTTGGTGATCAGGCCGACCTTGCGGGCGACACCGTTCTCGTCGGTCGCGGCCGGCAGCTCGACCGGCTCGTACTGCTCGTGCGAGGTGAGCGTGTGCAGCTTGTCCTGCGGGAGCTGGGCGTGCACCTCGATGAACTCGCCGTGCGGGAGCCGCTTGATGACACCGGTCTCGCGACCGTGCAGCACCTTGTCCTTGTCACGGCGCTGCAGGCCGAGGCACCAGCGCTTGGTGACGATGAAGACGACGACCGGGACCACGAACGAGCCCACCCGCACGAAGTACGTGATGTCGTTCAGCGACAGGTGGAAGTGGGTCGCGATCAGGTCGTTGCCACCGCCGGAGAGCAGCACCAGGTACAGGCTGATCCAGGCGGCGCCGAGCGCGGTGCGCACCGGGGCGTTGCGCGGGCGGTCCAGGATGTGGTGCTCGCGCTTGTCGCCGGTGATCCAGCTCTCGATGAACGGGTAGACCGCGATGGCCACCAGCACCAGCGGGAAGAGCATCAGCGGGATGAAGACGCCCAGGTTCAGGGTGTGGCCCCAGGCCCGGACCTCCCAACCCGGCATGACGCGGATCAGACCCTCGGCGAAGCCCATGTACCAGTCGGGCTGGGCGTCGGTGGAGACCTGGTCCGGACGGTACGGGCCGTAGGCCCAGACCGGGTTGACCGAGGCGATCGCGGACATCGCCGCGACGATGCCGAAGACCAGGAAGAAGAAGCCGCCGGCCTTGGCCATGTAGACCGGCATGAGCGGCATGCCGACCACGTTCTTCTCGGTCTTGCCCGGGCCCGCCCACTGGGTGTGCTTGTGGTAGAAGACCAGGATCAGGTGCGCCACCAGCAGGCCGAGCATGACGCCCGGGATCAGCAGCACGTGGATGGTGAAGAACCGCGGCACGATGTCGGTGCCGGGGAACTCCCCGCCGAAGAGGAAGAACGACAGGTAGGTACCCACCAGCGGGACGGCCAGGATGGCGCCCTCCATGAACCGGATACCGGTGCCGGAGAGCAGGTCGTCGGGGAGCGAGTACCCGAGGAAGCCGTCGAAGAAGCCCAGGAAGAGCAGCAGGAAGCCGAAGATCCAGTTGATCTCGCGGGGCTTGCGGAACGCGCCGGTGAAGAAGACGCGCATCATGTGCACGAACATCGCCGCGACGAAGACGATGGCGGCCCAGTGGTGGATCTGACGGATCAGCAGACCACCGCGGACCTCGAAGCTGATGTTCAGCGTCGAGGCGTAGGCCTCCGACATCTTGATGCCGTCGAGCGGGGCGTAGGAGCCGTTGTAGACGACCTCGCCCATGCTCGGCTTGAAGAAGAGCGTCAGGTACACGCCCGTCAGGATGATGATGATGAAGGTGTAGAGGCAGATCTCGCCCAGCATGAAGGACCAGTGGTCCGGGAAGATCTTGCGCAGGTTGGCCTTGGCCAGGGAGTAGATCCCCAGCCGGCCGTCCAGGTAGTCCGCGGCCGCCTCCGCCTTGTTGGCGGGCTTGGCGCGGGTACTGGCCGGCGCGGCGGCCTGCTTGTTGCCGGTCGCGGAACTCATGCGCGGCGCTCCCAGAAGCTCGGGCCGACGGGCTCGGCGAAGTCCTCGGTGGCGATCAGGTAGCCCGAGGCATCGGTGGTGATCTTCAGCTGCGGCAGCGGGTGCCCGGCCGGGCCGAAGATGACGCGGGCGCCGTCCGACAGGTCGAAGGTCGACTGGTGGCAGGGGCAGAGCGCGTGGTGGGTCTGCTGCTCGTACAGCGAGATCGGGCAACCGACGTGGGTGCAGATCTTGGAGTAGGCGAGCACGCCCTCGAAGCCCAGCTCGGCGGACTTCTGGTCCTTGATGTCCTCCGGCTGGATGCGGATGAGCATCAGCGCGTCCTTGGCGATCGCCTGCTGGAAGTCCTCGTCGGACTCCTGCAGACCGGCCGGGCGCAGGGCCGACGGACCGGGCTTGGCGAACGTCAGCGAGCCGACCAGGATGTCGGAGGCCAGCATCGGCTCGTTGGTGTTCATGTTGATCAGCCGGATCGGGGTGGCCGGGGTGGCCTCCTCCCAGCCGGTGTGGATCAGCTTCTTCTCCGGCAGCGGACCGAGGTCGCGCAGCAGCACCACACCGGACAGCGGCACCAGGGCCATCGAGCCGATCAGGGTGTTGCGGAGCATCTTGCGGCGGCCGAAGCCGGACTCGGCGGCGCCGGTCTTGAACTGCTCGATGACGTCCGCGCGGACCTCGTCGTCGGCCTCGATCGCGTGCCGCTCGGCGGGGTGCTCCACGTCCGACATCAGGGTGCGGGCCCAGTGGACCGCGCCCGCGCCGATGCAGAAGAGCGCCACACCCAGGGTCATGCCCAGCGCGAAGTTCATCGCGCTGATGTGGCCCAGCGGGAAGATGTAGACGATCTTGTCCGGGTCGATCGCCACGTAGGAGGCGATGAAGCCGACGGTCGCCAGCATCGACACGAGGAAGAACAGGGACACCTGGCGCTCGGCCCGCTTGGCGGCCCGCTCGTCGATGTCGGTCCGGCGCGGCTGGTGGGCCGGCAGGCCCGGGTCCGCGAACGGGTTGTCGGCGACGGCGGTCTCGCCGTGGCCGTGGGCGGCGTCGTGCGCCGGCAGCTTCTCGTCTGACATGTCGTGGCTCATGACTTCTTGGCCTTGGTGGTGTGAGCGGCGACCCAGATGGCGATGGCGATCAGGGCACCGAGACCGAAGATCCAGCCGAACAGGCCCTCGGTCACCGGACCGAGGCTGCCGAGCGAGAGACCACCGGGGTTGGGCGCCTCGTTGGCCTGGTACCGCACGAAGGCGACGATCTCCTGCTTCTGCTTCTCCGGCATGGTGCTGTCCGGGAACGCCGGCATGTTCTGCGGGCCGGTCTGCATGGCCTCGTAGATGTGCTTCGGGTCGACGTTCTCCAGCGACGGGGCGTACTTGCCCTGCGTCAGAGCACCGCCGGCGCCGGCGAAGTTGTGGCACTGCGAGCAGTTGGTGCGGAACAGCTCGCCGCCCTTGGAGATGGCGTCGGTCTCGGTCGCGGTGTACTGGTCCTTGGTCGGCGTCACCGGGCCGGGGCCGAGCGAGGCGACGAAGGCGGCCAGCTGGTCGATCTGGTCCTGGCTGTAGATGTTCTTCTTCTTCGGGACCTGCGCGCCCGGCTGCTGCGCGGGCATCCGGCCGGTGCCGACCTGGAAGTCGACCGCGGCGGAACCCACGCCGACCAGGCTCGGGCCCATGCTGCTGCCCTGGCCGTTGAGGCCGTGGCAGGAGGAGCAGCCGACGGCGAAGAGCTTCTTGCCCTCGTCGATGGCGAGCGACTGCGCGGAGCTGTCGGCCTGCGCCGTCTGAGCGGGCGCGAAGCTGTAGTACAGCCCCCCGGCGGCCACGAGGGCGAAGATTAGGACGACCAGCGCCGCCAGTGGGTGGCGCCGTCGTGCGGAGAGCTTTTTCACGGAATACCCCGGTGTCAGGATCTGGTCGGCTGGTCTGGGAGGGCCCGGTGCCGTACGGCATCGGCAGGGGGCAGGGCACGGACAAATGGACCCGTTGCCGCGTGGGCAGGCGGGTCCCGGCCGCGCGGCCAGCGACCTGATCGGTTACTTGATCAGGTAGATGGTCGCGAAGAGGCCGATCCAGACCACGTCGACGAAGTGCCAGTAGTACGACACGACGATCGCCGCGGTGGCCTGCTCGTGCGTGAACCGCTTCGCGGCGTAGGTCCGTCCCAGGACCAGCAGGAAGGCGATCAGACCGCCCGTCACGTGGAGGCCGTGGAAGCCGGTGGTCAGGTAGAACACCGTGCCGTACGGGTCGGAGGACAACGAGAGGTGGTCCTTCTTCACCAGCGAGGTGTACTCGTAGATCTGGCCGCCGATGAAGATCGCGCCCATGACGAAGGTCACCGAGAACCAGGAGCGGAGCTTCTTCACGTCACCGCGCTCGGCGGCGAACACGCCGAGCTGGCAGGTGACCGAGGAGAGCACCAGGATCGTGGTGTTCACGGAGGAGAAGGGGACGTTGAGGGCATGCGCCTTCTCGGCCCAGAAGTCTGGCCCCTTCACGGAACGCGCCGTGAAGTACATCGCGAAGAGGGCCGCGAAGAACATCAGCTCGGAACTCAGCCAGACGATGGTTCCGACGCTGGTCATGTTCGGTCGGTTGACCGATCCATGCGCGTGCCCGGTTTCTGTTGCTGTTGCTGTCGCCACGACCGACATTATGTCGGTCCCTTATTCCGTCTTCACGCCGGGGGGTCTTCCTCGGAGTGTCCGGTGCGTGCGGTATGCCCGGATGGCTGCACCCGTCCACCGGCTCACGAAGGGTCATCTCCGACGGCCCGTCAGGAGGGGATCGGGGGGCCGGGGTGACGCGCCCTCGCTCGGGAGGGTGACGGCCCGCACCGGGGCGCCAGCACGGGCAAGGGAAAGAAGGGGAGCAGATCGTGCCGCAGGCTCACCGGGACGGGTGATCGGGAGTAGCATCCGGAGGTGGTGGACGTGGTCCGGATCACATTCCTCTGACTTCTGGGAGCAGGGCCGATGACGCAGCACAGCGACGAGACGCTCACCGTCCTCGTCTACAGCGACGACCGCAACACCCGCGCGCAGGTGACGTCGGCGCTGGGCACCCGCCCGGCCGCGGACCTGCCGGAACTGACCTTCCTGGAGTGCGCGACCACGCCGGCGGTGCTGCGTGCACTGGAGAAGGGCGGGGTGGACCTGTGCGTCTTCGACGGTGAGGCGGTGCCGGCCGGCGGGCTCGGGCTGGCCCGGCAGGTGAAGGACGAGATCTACGGCTGCCCGCCGGTGCTGGTGCTGATCGGCCGTCCGCAGGACAGCTGGCTGGCCGCCTGGAGCCGGGCGGACGCGGCGATCTCGCAGCCGGTGGACCCGGTGGCGCTCGCCGAGGCGGTCGCCGCGCTGCTGCGCAGCCGGCTGGCCGGGCGGGCACTGGCGCACTGATCCGGGTCCGTCCGGCCGCCCGTCCCGCTGCGCAAGACCGGCGGTGCCGGACGGCGGAGCGCGACGTCTCAGCAGGAGAGAAGGGCCGCCGTCCCCGGGACGGCGGCCCGCTCGCGCTCGCTAGGCTGGCGGCGTCCCTATACACAGGCATACAGACGTGGAGCCGGCGATGGTGAACGTGCACCCTGCGAACGGCGGTCCGGACCCCGCGCAGGCGGTCCGCACCTGGCCGGACCTGCTGACCGCCCTGCTGAACGGCACCGACCTGGACCGGTCGCAGACCGCCTGGGCGATGGACCGGATCATGAGCGGCGAGGCCGGCCCGGTGGAGGTGGCCGGCTTCATGGTCGCGCTGCGGGCCAAGGGCGAGACGGTCGACGAGATCGCCGGCCTGGTCGAGGCGATGTACGCGCACGCCGAGCCGCTGGACATCCCCGGCCCGGCGGTGGACATCGTCGGGACCGGCGGCGACCGGGCCAAGACGGTCAACATCTCCACCATGTCGGCGATCGTGGCGGCCGCGGCCGGCGCCAAGGTGGTCAAGCACGGCAACCGGGCGGCCTCCTCGGCCAGCGGCTCCTCCGACGTGCTGGAGCGGCTCGGGGTGCGGCTGGACCTGAGCGCCCGCCGGGTGGCCGAGGTGGCCGAGGAGGCCGGCATCACCTTCTGCTTCGCGGCCAAGTTCCACCCCGCGATGCGGCACACGGCCGCGCCCCGGCGCGACCTCGGGGTGCCCACCGCCTTCAACATCCTGGGCCCGCTGACCAACCCGGCCAGGGTGACCGCGCACGCCGTGGGCTGCTTCGACACCCGGCTGGCCGGGCTGATCGCCGGGGTGCTGGCCGAGCGCGGCTCCACCGCGCTGGTCTTCCGCGGCGACGACGGGCTGGACGAGCTGACCGTCTGCACCACCTCGCGGGTCTGGCTGGTGCGGGACGGGGCGGTGACCGAGACCGTGCTCGACCCGCGCGAGCTGGGCATCGAGCCGGTCCCGATCGAGGCGCTGCGCGGCGGCGACCCCGAGTTCAACGCCCAGGTGGCGCACCGCCTGCTGGCCGGCGAGCCGGGCCCGGTGCGGGACGCGGTGGTGCTCAACTCGGCCGCCGCGCTGGTCGCGCTGGACCTGACCGGGGCCCCGCTGGTCGAGCAGCTGGCCGCCGCGATGCGCCGCACCGCCGCCGCCATCGACTCCGGCGCCGGCCGGGACGTGCTCAAGCGCTGGTCCGAGGCGACCCAGCGCTGATCCGCCGTCAGCAGCGACGGGGTCCGGCGGCCGCCGGACCCCGTCGCCGTTGCGTCCGGATGGCGGGACGGTGTTTGACCGTCGGAGAGTCGTCTGCATAGAGTCTGCACCAGGTCATGAGTGACAGCGCGACAAGCCCCAGCTTGCTGTCCGGCAACCCTCCGTCCGTGGCGGGGTGCCCTGGGTGAAGACCGGGCCAGACGGCGACGAGTCCGTGTGGCAAGCGCGGACCACCGGCATGTCGCACTCCCGGGGTCCAGACCCCAGAAGGAGTGTTCCGCCATGTCGACCTCTCTCGATCTCTGCGCCCCGCTCGCCGTGCTCGGCTCCGACGTCCAGGTGCCGCTGGTCTCCGGCGAGAAGGTCGGCTACGCGGCCCTCGACTACGCGGCCAGCGCGCCGGCCCTGCAGCGGGTCTGGGACGACGTGGCGGCGTACGCCCCTTACTACGGCAGCGTGCACCGCGGCGCCGGCTACCTCTCGCAGCTCTCCACCGACCTGTTCGAGCAGAGCCGGCGCACCGTGGCCGAGTTCCTGGACCTGCGCGAGGACGACCAGGTGGTCTTCACCCGGGCCACCACCGACTCGCTCAACCTGCTGGCCGGCGCGGTGCCGGCGGGCACCCGGGTGTTCGCCTTCGAGACCGAGCACCACGCCTCGCTGCTGCCCTGGCAGCACGCCGGCCTGGAGGTGATGTACCTGCGGGCGCCGCGGTCGCACGCCGAGGCGGTGGCCGCGCTCGACGCGGCGCTGACCGCGCACTCCTCGGGCCCGCGCCTGTTCTGCGTCACCGGCGCCTCCAACGTGACCGGCGAGCTGTGGCCGGTGGCCGAGCTGACCGAGGTGGCGCACCGGCGCGGCGCCCGGGTGGTGCTGGACGCGGCGCAGCTGGCCCCGCACCACCGGGTCTCGGTGCGCGAGCTGGACGTGGACTGGATCGCCTTCTCCGGCCACAAGCTCTACGCCCCGTTCGGCGCCGGCGTGCTGGCCGGGCGGGCGGACTGGCTGGACGCGGCCGAGCCCTACCTGGCCGGCGGCGGGGCCTCGCGGACCGTGGCCCGCGAGCCCAACGGGTCGATCGCGGTCGAGTGGCAGTCGGGCCCGGCCCGGCACGAGGCCGGCTCGCCCAACGTGATCGGCGCCTACGCGATCGCCGCCGCCTGCCGGGCGCTGACCGAGGCCGGCTTCGACCAGCTGGAGCGCCGTGAGCAGGCACTGGTCGAGCGGCTGGAGGCCGGGCTGGCCGAGATCCCCGAGGTGACCGTGCTCAACCTGTTCGGCGGCTACGCGCCCCGGGTCGGGGTGCTCTCGTTCGTGGTGCGCGGCTGGAACAGCTCGCACTTCGCGGCGGCGCTCTCGGCGGAGTACGGGATCGGCGTGCGGGACGGGCTGTTCTGCGCGCACCCGCTGGTGCGGACCCTGCTCGGCAGCCAGGACCGCCAGCCGACCCAGTGCGGCGCGCCGGAGCCCTCGCTGCCGGGCGAGCGCAGCCTGAACGCGATCCGGGTCAGCTTCGGCGCCGGCACCCCCGAGGAGCACGTGGAGCGGTTCCTGGCCGCGGTGCGCGAGCTGACCACCTCGGGCGCGCGCTGGAACTACCGCAACGAGGGCGGGCGCTGCGTGGCGGACACCCGGCGCTGAGCCGGCGTCAGCGCCGGGTTCAGCCTTCGAGGCCGATCGCGAAGGCGGTCTCCAGGTCGTGCTGGGAGTAGGTGCGGAAGGCGATCTGGGTCTCGGTGTGCGCGACCCCGGGGACCTTGTTGAGCCGGCCGGGGATCACGTCCGCCAGGTCCTCGTGCCGGCGCACCCGCACCATGGCCACCAGGTCGTAGCCGCCGGTCACCGAGTAGACCTCGCTGACCCCGTCGATCGCCGCGATCGCCTCGGCGATCTCGGGGATCCGGTCCACGCTGGTCTTGATGAGCACGATGGCGGTGATCACGGCGGCGCTCCCTGGTGTGGCGGTACCCCCGGCCGGAGCCCGGGGGACGTCCGGTCAGCGTAGCGGGCACGCACTCCGGCCGCCCACACGGCGAGGAATCCGCCGGCGAAGCCGATCACGTGGGCCGGGTAGGCCACGCCCGGCGACCCGTCGTGCGCGGACCACCACTGCACCGCGAACCAGAGGCCGAGCACCAGCCAGGCCGGGAAGCGCAGCGGCAGGAAGAACAGCAGCGGCACCAGCGCGGTGACCCGGGCCCTGGGGTAGAGCCGCAGGTAGCCGCCGAGCACCCCGGCGATCGCCCCCGAGGCGCCGACCAGCGGTCGCAGCCCGGCCGCCCCGGTCCCGGTGGTGACCGCGTAGCCGTAGGCGGCCAGTGCGCCGGCCGCCAGGTAGAAGAGGAGGAACCGGGTCCGCCCCAGCCGCTGCTCCACCCCGGGGCCGAAGACGTAGAGGAAGAGCATGTTGCCCAGCAGGTGCAGCCAGCCGCCGTGCACGAACATCGAGCTGAGCACCGAGAGCGCGGGCAGCTTGCCCGGGGTGGCCCGGACCGGGCACTGCGGCAGCGGGGCGGCGGCCCCGGCCAGCTGAGCGGCGGTCAACGGACGGCCGGTCAGCAGCTCCGCCGGCACCGCGCCCCACCGCTGCTGGTAGCGCTGGGCGGCGCAGGCCCGCTCGGCGGGGGTGCGCCCGTAACCGGGCGCCGGCCCGCTCGGTCCGGCCAGCAGGACCAGGCAGTTGACGGCGATCAGCAGGTAGCTGACCAGCGGCGCCGACCGCGCCCGGGAGAGCAGCATGGCCCGATCCATTCCGCGCCCGGGCCCTCCCGACACCGCCCGGTACGGCGTTCGAGTGAGTCCGAAAGCTGGTCAGCAGCTGTCCACAGTGCGGAAGGCGGTGGCCTGAGCTGCGGTGGCAGGCCCTAGTCTGGAGCCCTGGCCGGCGCATCGGCCCGGACCAGGGACCCAGCCGAGAGGACCCCCTCCCCATGACCGTCCCCGTGCCCACGGCCGAGACCCGCTGGCGCTGCACCCTGTGCGGAAACCTGACCCGGTTCGACGTGACCCGGTCCTCGCGGGTGGTGGAGTACCTGCACCTGGACCTGGCGGGCGAGGCCAAGGTGGAGGAGCGCGAGGTGCTGACCGAGACCCTGGAGTCGATCCGCTGCCGCTGGTGCAACGCGGTCGACCAGGTCGAGCTGGTTCCGCGGCCGGACGCCGAGACCACTGACTGATCCGCACCGGATCCCGGTGCGGTGTTCTTCCGGGCACCGCGCACGAGACAATTGCCCCGAGGGGTGCACCCTGCCCGCACCGACGGCGGGGGCACCTCCCGGCCGACGGCCGGGGGAGAGTCAGCAGACCAGGGATCGGAGCCGAGGACGCCATGGACGCAGCGAGTCAGGCCGCCGAGCCCCAGGGACCGCCGCCTGCCGCCGACCAGGTCCCCGGCTCCGACCCCCGCGACGAGGAGCCGGGGCAGGAGGCGCCCGAGCAGTTGGACCGGCCGCTGCCCGAGGGGGTGCGCCGCCGGGTGGTCGGCCTGGCCGCCGACGCGCTGGGCGGCCTGCCCGCCGCCGACCTGCCGACCTCGCTGCGCCCGTACGCCAAGTTCACCGCCGCCCGCCGGGCCAAGTACGCCGGCACCGCGCTGGCCGCCGCGCTGGAGGCCGACCCGGTGTTCCGCTCGCGGATAGCGGACCGGCTGCGGGCGGGGCAGCCCGAGCTGGTCACGGCGCTGGAGGCCGGCCAGGTGCCGGGCGCGGCCGAGCCGCTGGACGTGGCGGCCGCCGCCTACCTGCTGCGCCCGCGCGGCTGGACCAGGCTGGTGGCCGAGGCCGGCGAGCAGGCGGAGCGCGCCGACGTGCAGGACGCCGCCGCGGAGGCGGCCCGGCTGGTGGAGAAGCTGCAGGAGGAACTGGCCGCGACCCGGCAGCTCGCCAAGGCCGACCTGGAGCGCCAGCGGGCCGAGGGCGAGGGCACCCGCAAGGAGTTGGACGGGCTGCGCAAGCGGCTGCGCACGCTGGAGAGCGACACCCGCCGGGCCCAGGCCGAGACCCGCAAGGTGGCGGCCGAGCTGGCCGAGGCCCGGGCGGCAGCGGCCGGCGAGCGCAGCGCGCTGGAGGGCGAGAACCGCCGGCTCAAGCACCGGGTGACCGAGCTGGAGGGCACCCTGGAGGCCGGCCGGCGCACCGCCCGGGAGGGCCGCAGCGTGGAGGACATGCGGCTGCGGCTGCTGCTGGACACCGTGCTGCAGTCGGCCCAGGGCCTGCAGCGGGAGCTGGCGCTGCCGGTCACCCAGCTGCACCCGGCGGACCTGGTGGACGCGGTGGTGCCGGGCTCGGCCTCGCCGCACGACGTGGCCCGGCGCGGCCTGGCCGAGGACGACCCGGCCCTGCTGGACCAGCTGCTGGCGATCCCTCAGGTGCACCTGGTGGTGGACGGCTACAACGTCACCAAGACCGGCTACCCGACGCTGCCGCTGGAGCAGCAGCGGCTGCGCCTGCTGGGCGGGCTGGCGATGCTGGCCCAGCGCACCCAGGCGGAGGTCACCTGTGTGTTCGACGGCCAGGACCTGGACGTGCCGGTCATCATGGCACCCCCGCGTGGCGTGCGGGTGCGGTTCAGCAAGACCGGGCAGACTGCCGACGAGTTGATCCGCAGCCTGGTCCGGGCCGAGCCGCAGGGCCGCCCGGTGGTGGTGGTGTCGGCCGACCGCGAGGTGGCGGACGGTGTGCGGAAAGCGGGTGCGCGCCCGGTCTCCTCGGTGCTGCTGCTGAACCGGCTGTCGCGGACCTGAGCGGACCGTTCGGCCACGACCCGTCGACGGGGGCGTGAAGGCCCGGTGAAAGACGCTGGGCCAAAGGTAGTTCGTCCCGAAGAGGGAGTGGCGCGAAGATCTGATGTTCACTAGGGTCTGGCGTCAAACCTATTTTTCCGGTCACTCATCCGATCGGGTGAGGCCGGCAGAAGAAGGAGCAGTCCGTGGCGTCGCACCGCCGTCCGAAGCAGCCGAGCCGCGCACGGGTGTCCGTGCTCACCGCAGCTGCGGCGACCGCGGTCGCCCTCTCCGCGCAGACCGGAGCCGCCTTCGCCGATCCCGCGCCCTCCAAGGACCAGGTCAAGGCGCAGATCGACGACCTGAACAACCAGCAGGAAGCGGCCACCGAGAAGTACAACGGTGAGAAGGAGCGCGGCGACCAGCTGCGCCAGCAGGCCTCCCAGCTGCAGGACCAGGTGGCCCGCACCCAGCAGCAGGTGAACGAGCTGCAGGGCGGCCTCGCGGCGGTGGCCGGCGACCAGTACCGCAACGGGGGCATCGACCCCTCGGTGCAGATGATGCTCAACTCGGACCCGCAGTCCTACCTGGCCCAGGCCTCCAGCATGCAGATGGCCACCACCAGCGAGACCGACGCGCTCAAGGGCCTGCAGGGCGAGCAGCGCAAGCTGGACCAGGAGAAGAAGGAAGCGGCCGACGTGCTGGCCGAGCTGGACCGCTCCACCCAGGCGCTGAACCAGGCCAAGTCGGACATCCAGTCCAAGCTGACCGCCGCGCAGAAGCTGCTGAACTCGCTCAGCGCCTCGGACCGGGCCGCGCTGCAGGCCGAGGACCGCGCCTCGCGCAGCGACCTGCGCCCGCCGATCAACCTGCCGCCGGCCTCCGGCTACGCCGCCGCCGCGGTGCAGGCCGCGCTCAGCAAGCTGGGCCACTCCTACGTGTGGGGCGCCTCGGGCGCCAACACCTTCGACTGCTCGGGCCTGACCCAGTGGTCGTACGCGCAGGCCGGCGTCTCGCTGCCGCGCACCACCTACGAGCAGGTCAACGTCGGCGCCGCGGTGCCGAGCCTGGCCCAGGCCCAGCCGGGCGACCTGATCTTCTACGGCCAGGACCTGCACCACGTGGCGATGTACATCGGCAACGGCCAGGCGGTGCACGCCCCGCACACCGGCGACGTGGTCCGGGTCGCGCAGGCCACCTCGATCGGCAGCATCTCGGCGATCCGCCGGCCGTGACCGGGCCGGCCGGACCCCGGCCGTCCGCCCGGCGCCGCCCGCCGCCCTCCCTCGAACCCCGCCCCCGCTGACCCGCCGTCGGGTCGGCGGGCGCCGGGCCGGCCTGAGGGCCCGTCAACCGCTCGCTGTGATCCGGGACACCTGTTCGTGTGCCGCACGATCAGCGCGCGGTGATCCGCATATCACCCACAGTCAAAGTTGGGCGTTTCTTCCGACAAAGATTTGAACAGATCACGGACCTGTTACTAGGGTCGTCATCCGGACCCACCGTCTTGGCGTCCACCCGGCCGGGTGGCAGCGGGGGTTACCGCCGAGTCCGGAAAGCGGCACGGGCAGTTGACTGCCCGACGGGGAGCCCCTGCGGGGGAGCCGTGGACCGGAGCCGGGGAACCACACGTTCCTCCGGGGTGAATCGGCGCCAGGTCGGCCGCGAGGTCGGTGAGGCGTCGTAGGGCAGCCTTCCAGCCCGAACCCGTCAGCTCACCCGGTAGGCGGTCGTAGGAAGAAGGATTCGTGGCGTCCCATCGTCGTCCCAAGCCCGTCGGCCGAACACGCGCGTCGATCCTGACCGCCGCAGCCGCCACCGCAGTCGCCCTCTCCACGCAGGGAGCGGCGCACGCCGACCCGGCGCCCACGCTGGACCAGGTCAAGGCCCAGGTCGACGACCTGAACGGCCAGGCCGAGGCGGCGAGCCAGGCCTACGAGGGGGCCCAGGCCAAGCAGCAGACGCTGCAGAAGCAGGTCGGCGACCTGCAGGACCAGGTGGCCCGCCAGCAGGACCAGGTCACCACCCTCCAGTACGGACTCGCCTCGGTGGCCGCGGACCAGTACGCGAACGGCGGCATCTCGCCGACCGTGCAGTTGATGCTCAACTCGCACCCGGACACCTTCCTCACCCAGGCCGGCTCGCTCAACGAGCTGAACAGCAGCCAGACCTCGTCCCTGAAGGAACTCCAGGGCGAGCAGCGCAAGCTGGACCAGGACAAGGCCGAGGCGCAGGGCAAGCTCGCCGAGCTGGACGCCACCACCAACCAGCTGAAGGCCGCCAAGGACGACGTCCAGGCCAAGCTGAAGAAGGCCCAGGACCTGCTCAACTCGCTGACCGAGCAGCAGAAGCAGGCGATCGCCGCGCAGGAGGCGAAGGCCGCCGCCGACGCCCAGGCCGCCGCGGCCAAGGCCGCCGCGCCGAGCCAGACCGCCTCCCGGGACACCACCCGCCCCGACCTGAGCGCCGTCCCGGCCGGCTCGCACGCGCAGGCCGCGATCGCCGCCGCCGTCTCGAAGTTGGGCTCGCCGTACGTCTACGGCGCCACCGGCCCCGGCACCTTCGACTGCTCGGGCCTGACCCAGTGGGCGTACGCGCAGGCCGGCGTCTCGCTGCCGCGCACCTCGCAGGAGCAGGCCTCGGCCGGCACCAACGTGGGCACCAACATCGCCAACGCGCAGCCCGGCGACCTGATCGTGTACTTCGAGGACATGCACCACGTGGCGATCTACGTGGGCGGCGGGCAGATCATCCACGCCCCGCACACCGGTGCCGTGGTGCGCTACGAGTCGGCCACCGTGATGCCGATCGCCGCCATCGTGCGCCCCTGACGCACCGCCGGCACCGCCCGGCGACCAGCAGCCGGAAAGGGCCCGGCTCCCGCGAGGGAGTCGGGCCCTTTCCGGTTGAATGTCCGATTGAGGATCAAATATTCGTATCGGTAGAGGTTTGGACTCGTCCGTCCTGACTCGCTAACGTCTGCGCTCGGACCTCAGTTGGACGATTGGAGTCGTCAGGCGATGGCGATGACGCAGCGCCCGGTGTCCCCGGGCCGTACTCCGCAGCAGGGGGCCGCACGCCGGCTCGCGAGAGTGCTGGCGGTCACGGCCGCCGCGACCACGGCGCTGGCCATAACGGCCGGCCCCGGGGCGCAGGCCTCGCCGCGCCCGGACAAGAACGAGGTCCAGGCGCAGGTGGACCAGCTGTACGGCGAGGCCGAGCAGGCCTCGCAGCGGTCGACCGCCGCCGAGCAGGAGGCGGCCCGGCTGCAGACCGAGGCGAGCAGCCTGCAGCAGCAGGTGGCGGTGGCCCAGGACACGCTCAACACCATGCGGGCCGACCTGGCCGCGGTGGCCGCGGCGCAGTACCGGGCCGGCGGGATGGACCCGGGGGTGCAGCTGATGCTCACCTCCGACCCGGACGGCTACCTGGCCCGGGCCCGCAGCCTGGCCCAGGACGGCCGCCGGCGGGCGGACTCGCTGCGCGAGGTGCGCGAGCAGCAGCGCCGGCTCGACCAGCGCCGCGCCGAGGCGACCGGCAAGCTGGCCGAACTGGAGGCGGTGCGGGCCGCGCTGGCGCAGAGCAAGCAGCAGGTGCAGTCCAAGCTGAAGAGCGCCCAGCAGCTGCTGAACGGGCTCAGCGCCGCCGACCGCAACCAGCTGGTGGCGCAGGACGCCAAGGACGCCGAACAGCGGGCCACCCGGGGGACCGACCGGATCGACCTGGGCACCCTGCCCCCGTCCTCGGACCGGGCGGCGATCGCGCTGGCCGCGGCGATGAGCCGGATCGGCTCCCCGTACGTGTACGGCGCGACCGGACCCGGCGCGTTCGACTGCTCGGGTCTGATGTACTGGAGTTGGCGGCAGGCCGGAGTGACCCTGCCGCGCACCTCGCAGGAGCAGGCCTTCGGGGGGCAGCGGGTGAGCCTGTCCGAGGCGCGACCGGGAGACCTGGTGATCTTCTTCAACGACATGCACCACGTCGGCATGTACGCCGGCGGGGGAACGGTGGTGCACGCGCCGCACCCCGGCGCCCGGGTGCGCTACGAGAGCGTGTCGGCGATGCCGGTGGCGGCGGTGGTCCGGCCCTGAGCGTCGAGCAGTCCGTCGCGGCGGGGCCCCCCGCCGACCCGTCCGCCGGTTCGCCCGCCCCCGACCCGGGGCCCGCCGCGCTGCCCGGGCGGCGCGGCGGGCTGTCCCGGCGGGCCGCGCTGCTGCTAGCGGCCGGCGGGCTGGCGCAGCTCTCGCTGCCCCGGACGGCACCGCCGGCGCCCGCCACCGGCGAGCGCGCCGCGCAGGCGCGGGTGGCCGGGCTGCTGGCGGCGCACGCCGAGCAGCTGCGGACCGGTCCACTGGCCGGGCTGGACCTGGCCGAGCTCGGGTACCGGGTGACCGGGCTGACGGACGCCGAGGTGCGGGCCGAGCTGTCCTACCGGCTGACCGGCTTCGACGACTACCCGGCGGTGCTGCAGCGGCGCTTCGTGCGGGACGGCGCCGGGCCGGGCGCGGAGGACGCGGCGCCCGGGAGCGCCGTCGCACCCTGGGACCTCGGACCGGTGCGGCCGGTGCGCGGCTCGCACTGCCTGGTGCTCGGACCGGCCGAGCCGGTCGACGTGGCGACGCTGGCGGGGCTGGCCGACCGGGCGGTCCCGGCGGTCGCCGAGGTCTGGGGGAGCGGCTGGCCGCAGCGGCTGGTGCTGCAGCTGCCGGCCACCGAGGAGCAGTTCGCCCGCCTGCTCGGCGTGGACCCCGGCAGCTACCAGGGGATAGCGGCGGTGACCAGCGCGGCGGCCGGCGCCCCGGTGCGCACCCCGGCGGACCGCGTGCTGGTGAACCCCGAGGCGTTCAAGCAACTGAGCGGGGTCGGCCGGCAGGTGGTGATCACGCACGAGTGCACCCACGTGGCCACCCGGGCGGACACCCACCCGTGGACCCCGCTCTGGCTCTCCGAGGGGGTGGCGGACTGGACCGGCTACCTGGCCACCGGGCGGACCGCCCGGCAGATCGCGCCGGAGCTGACCCAGGACGTGGCGGCGGGGCGGGTCCCCACCGCGCTGCCGACCGACGCCGACTTCGCGGCCGGGGCCGAGGGGATCGCCCAGGCCTACGAGCAGTCCTGGCTGGCCTGCGACCTGATCGCGCAGCAGCACGGCCGGGCGGCCCTGGTGGAGCTGTACCGGGGGATCGGCGCGGCCGGTCCCGGGGCCGGCCGGGACCAGCAGCTGGACACCCAGCTGCGGGCCCGGCTGGGCTACGGGCTGGCCGAGTTCACCAAGCGCTGGCAGGCCTGGATCGAGCGCCAGCTCTCCCCGCAGGCCTGACCGCGGCGGGCGCTCAGTCGTCCAGCAGGCTCTGCTCGTAGGCGATGCCCGGGCGGACCGGGTAGCCGTGGTCGGGGGTGCTGGGCGGCAGCACCAGGGTGGCGACCTGGTCGCCGCGGGTGGAGAGCCACAGCCGGCGGCAGGAGACCACGGTGGCCGCCACCAGCAGCAGGTTGCGCGCGGCCAGCACGGTCACGCCCCAGGGCTGGCTGTTCACCACCTGGCCGAAGGCCATCGGGAACTCCAGCGTGGTCAGCAGGGTGGCCACCAGCACCATCGCCGCCACCGGGCGCTGGCTGCTGCCCCGCACGGTCAGGCAGACC
Organism: Kitasatospora sp. NPDC058965; assembly: GCF_042741245.1. Taxonomy (NCBI): domain Bacteria; kingdom Bacillati; phylum Actinomycetota; class Actinomycetes; order Kitasatosporales; family Streptomycetaceae; genus Kitasatospora; species Kitasatospora sp. NPDC058965. Next base: position 2,358 of record NZ_JBHYKG010000096.1, on the reverse strand, counting down.
GCGGCCAGGCCGACCAGCCAGACCAGGTACTGCGGGCTGATCACCCGGCTGGTCACGGTGAAGATCAGCAGCGTGGCCAGCGCGGCGTCGTAGGTGGTGGACGGCTGCCAGCGGCGGGCCCGCAGCCGCCAGTAGAGCAGCCAGGCGAAGCCGAGCACGGTCGCGGCCATCGAGACCTTGGAGATCACGGTGACCCACGGGCCGAGCAGCTCCACCGAGCCGTAGTTCATCGACACCAGGCCGTGCCAGCCGCCGAGCAGCCGGGCGAAGTGCAGCGGCAGCGCGCCCACCGACTCCACCTCGATGCCGCGGTCGGCCTGGAAGGTGAGGAACTGGAAGGCGCCGTTCATCCCGGCCGCCAGCAGGAAGGCCAGCCCGCTCAGCGCGGCCAGCGCCGCGGTCCAGGACCGCCGGGTGCGCCGCCCGCGCGGGGTGCCGGCCAGGGCCAGCAGCGGCCAGATCTTGACCAGTCCGCCGAGCCCGAGCAGGAACCCGCCGAGCACCGGCCGCCGGAGCAGCACCAGCAGTCCGGCCACCGCGATCGCGGTGACGATGATGTCGTAGCGGCAGTAGACGGTGGGCCCGAGCAGCGGCACCCCGACCACCCAGACCCAGGCGCCCAGGAAGCTGCGGCCCTTGCGCAGGCCGGAGCGGACCAGCATGCCCATCGCCAGCGCGTCGAAGACGCCGCAGATCACGTAGAAGGAGATCAGGTAGGACCAGGGGAGCAGCCCGGGCAGCAGCATCACCAGCGCGGCGCCGGGCGGGTACTGCCAGGTCACGTCGTCCATCGGGAAGGTGCCGGTCTGCAGCACCTCGTACCAGCCGTGGTAGATCACCGAGACGTCGGTGGTCACGTCCAGGCTGGTGAGCTTGAGCACGCCGAGCACGGTGAGCACCAGCAGGGTCCGGGTGCCGAGCCAGCCGGCTCCCAGGCCCCAGAGTGCGCCGCGCCCCGGGGCGGCCGCGGAGACCGCGGTGGCACCCGGTGATGGGGGTGCGGCGACGGCGACACCACCGCTACCGGTCTGACCGGCCTGGCCGTCCTGCGCCAACACCACCGCTCCCTCGCTCTTCGCCGACACTCCACCGACCAGGACTGATCCCGGCGGGCCAACGGTTCCGGGCTGCCGCTCCGTTCCCGCCGCATCGGCACGGTGACCTATGGTACGGATCAGCGAGCGGTGTACCGCGCACCCCCCGACCGAGCGAGCCGTGGCCAGTATGCCGAAAACCCTCATCGTCACCAACGACTTTCCCCCGCGGCAAGGGGGAATCCAGCAGTTCATCCACAACATGGCGGTCCGCCAACCGGCTGGCTCGATTGTGGTGTACGCCTCGTCCTGGCGGGACGGCTCGGAGGTGGCCGCGTTCGACGCCGAGCAGCCGTTCCCGGTGATCCGGGACCGCAGCACGATGCTGCTGCCCACGCCCCGGGTGACCCGGCGCGCGGCGCAGGTCCTGCGCGCCGAGGGCTGCGACACGGTCTGGTTCGGCGCCGCGGCGCCGCTGGGCCTGATGGCGCCCGCACTGCGCCGTGCGGGCGCCCGGCGGCTGCTCGGCATGACGCACGGCCACGAGGCCGCCTGGGCCCAGCTGCCGGTGGCCCGTCAGCTGCTGCGCCGGATCGGGGAGGGCACCGACACGCTCACCTACCTGGGCGAGTACACCCGCTCCCGGATCGCCGCGGCCGTCGGCCCCGGCCCGGCGGCACGGATGGCGCACCTGCCGCCGGGGGTGGACGAGAAGACCTTCCACCCCGGCTCCGGCGGCGCCGAGGTGCGCGCGCGGCTCGGGCTGACGGACCGCCCGGTGGTGGTGTGCGTCTCCCGGGTGGTGCCGCGCAAGGGGCAGGACACGCTGATCGAGGCCTGGCCCGCGGTGCTCCGGGAGCAGCCCGAGGCGGTGCTGCTGGTGGTCGGCGGCGGCCCGTACCTGCCCGAGCTGCGCAAGCTCGCGCAGGCGCGCGGCGTCGCCGACTCGGTGGTCTTCACCGGGCCGGTGCCGTGGGCGGAGCTGGCGGCCCACTACGGGGCCGGGGACGTGTTCGCCATGCCGTGCCGGACCAGGCGCGGCGGGCTGGACGTGGAGGGGCTGGGGATCGTCTACCTGGAGGCCTCCGCCACCGGCCTGCCGGTGGTGGCCGGGGACTCCGGCGGGGCGCCGGACGCGGTGCTGGAGGGCGAGACCGGCTTCGTGGTGCCGGGCGGCTCGGCGACCGCGGTGGCGCAGAAGCTGACCCTGCTGCTCGCGGACGGCGCGCTGCGCCGCCGGCTGGGCGAGAACGGGCGGCGCTGGGTGGAGGAGGCCTGGCGCTGGGACCTGCTGGCCGGGCGGCTGGCGCAGTTGCTGCAGGGC
>NZ_JBHYKG010000095.1:0-27574 GCF_042741245.1 Kitasatospora sp. NPDC058965 | reverse complement strand
GTATTAAACCCTCCTTTTTGTGGGGCCCTGGATTTTTTTTTCAAACCGCGGGGGGGGGTGGGGGGGGGGGGGCGGGGGGGCCCCGCCCCCCCCCCCCCCCCGACCCGGGCGCCCGGGAACACGGCCACCGGGGCCGACCTGGCGTACGTGATGTACACCTCCGGGTCCACCGGCCGGCCCAAGGCGGTCGGTGTCACCCACCGCAACATCCACCAACTGGTGCGCCGGGGCCGGTTCGCCGACCTGGGCGCCGACGAGGTCTTCCTGCACGTCGCCTCGCTCTCCTTCGACGCGGCGACCTTCGAGCTGTGGGGGGCGCTGTGCAACGGCGCCCGGGTGGCGATCGTGCCGGCCGGGATCCCGAGCGCGGCCGCGGTCGAGGCGGCGGTGCGCGAGCACGGCGTCACCCTGGCGCTGCTGACCGCGGGCCTGTTCCAGCACGTGGTCCGAACCCGGGAGACGGCGTTCGCGACGGCCCGCCGGGTGCTGGTCGGCGGGGACGTGCTGCCGCCGGCCGAGTCCCGGGTCCTGCTGGCGCAGGGCGTGGAGCTGAGCAACGTCTACGGACCGACCGAGTGCACCGTCTTCTGCGCCGTCCGCCGCGGTGTCACCGGGGCCGAGACGCTGGCCGCGGTACCGATCGGCCCGCCGGTGCCCGGGGCCACCGCGGCCGTGCTGGACGAGCGCGGTGAGCCGGTGCCGGACGGGGAGTACGGCGAACTGGTGGTCGGTGGACCGGTGGTGGCGCAGGGCTACCTCGGCCGGCCGGCACTGACCGCCGAGCGCTTCGTCCCCGACCCGCTGGCCGCCGAGCCGGGGGCGCGCCGCTACCGGACCGGCGACCTGGTCCGCCGGGACGCCGACGGCACGCTGCACTTCGCGGGCCGGGCCGACCAGCAGGTCAAGATCCTCGGCCACCGGGTGGAGCTCGGCGAGATCGAGGCCGCGCTCGGCACCCACCCCGAGGTGCGCTCCGCGGTGGTGGCGGTGCACCGCACCGCCGCCGGGGACAAGCAACTGGTCGGCCACGTCGCGGTCACCGCCGCGCTCGCCGAGCCGGTCGGGCCGGCGCTGCGCGCGTACCTGCGCGACCGACTGCCCGAGTACCTGGTGCCGACCGCCTGGGTCCGGCTGGACGAACTGCCGCTGACCTCGAACGGCAAGATCGACCGGGCCGCCCTGCCGGCCCCGGCGCCCACCGGCGACTACGCCCGGCCGGCCCCGGACGGCCCGGTGGAGCAGGCCGTCGCCGAGGTGTGGGGCGAACTGCTGGGCGTCGACCGGATCGCGGCCGACGACGACTTCTTCACGCTCGGCGGCCACTCGCTGCTGGCCACCCAGGTGGTGGCGCTGCTGTGCGAGCGGTTCCCGGTCGAGCTGCCGGTCAGCGCGGTCTTCGAACACCCCACCGTCGCCGGGCTGGCCGCCGCACTGGTCCGCGCGCTCACCGACCATGTCGCCCAACTATCCGATACAGAGGTGGAGTCGATGCTGACGCAGGTGAGCGACGGATGACCGCGCTGCCCACCGAACCCGCCCCGCTCGACCCGGGCGACCAGCGCCGGGCCCTGCTGGAGCGGCTGCTGACCACCGGCCGTGCCGCCGCGGTGCCGGCCGACACGATCCCCCGGGCGCCGCGGCAGGGGCCGCTGCCGCTCTCCTTCGGCCAGCAGCGGCTCTGGCTGCTGGAGAACCTGCGGCCCGGCACCGCCGAGTACGTGGTGCCGATCGGCTGGGAGCTGCACGGGCCGTTGGACGTCACGGCGCTGCGCCGCGCGCTGGCGGCGCTGCTGGAGCGGCACGAGGTGCTGCGCACCCGCTACCTGGAGAACGACTCGGTGCCCGGCCAACTGCCGCTGCCGGCAGGGGAGCTGGACTTCGAGCTGATCGAGCTCGGCGGGCCGCAGGGGTTGGCCGAGCTGGTCGAGGCGCAGGCGCGCACCCCGTTCGACCTGGGCGGGCGCGGGCCGGTCCGGGCCCGGCTGGTGCGGTTCACCGACGTGCACCACGCGCTGCTGCTGACCTTCCACCACATCGCCTTCGACGGTGCCTCGGCCGGCCTGCTGGCCCGTGAACTCGGTCTGCTGTACCCGGCGTTCGCCGAGCGGGACGGCACGGTCCCGGCCGCCCCGGCGATCCAGTACGCGGACTTCGCGGCCTGGCAGCGCCGCCCCGGCGCCGAGGCCGCGACGGCCGGGCAGCTGGCCTACTGGCGCGAGCAGTTGGCCGGCGCCACCGCGCTGGAGCTGGCCTGCGACCGGGCCCGCCCGGCGGTCTTCGACCCGGCCGGTGCGCTGCACCCGTTCACCGTTCCGGCAGAACTCGCCCGGCAGCTGACCGCGTTCGGCCGCAGCCGGGGCGCCACCCCGTTCATGGTGCTGCTGGCCGCGTTCCAACTGCTGCTGGCGCAGCACGCCGGCCGGACCGACGTCACGGTCGGCTCGCCGGTGGCCGGCCGGACCCGGGCCGAGGTCCAGGACCTGATCGGCTTCTTCGTCAACACCCTGGTGCTGCGCACCGACCTGTCCGGCACCCCGTCCTTCGCCGAGGCCGTCGACCGGGTGCGGCAGACCGCGCTGCGCGCCTACGAGCACCAGGACGTCCCGTTCGAGCGGCTGGTGGAGGAGCTGGCCCCGGAGCGGGACCTGTCCCGCAACCCGCTGTTCCAGGTGATGTTCGCGCTGAACGGCCCGGGCGAGCTCGGCTTCGGCGGCGCGGGGGTGCGGGCGACCGCGCTGGAGCTGCCCTGGCACAGCGCCAAGTTCGACCTGACCCTGCACCTGACCGAGCGGGGCGACGGCTCGCTGCTCGGCCGACTGGAGTACGCCACCGCGCTGTTCGAGCCGGAGACGGCGGCCCTGCTGGCCGACCAGTTCACCGTGCTGCTGGCCGCCGTGGCCCGCGACCCGCACGCCCCGGTCACCGGGGCCACCCTGCTCGGGGAGCGTGAGGCGGAGCGGCTGGCCGGCTGGAACGCGACCGAGCGGCGCTACCCCGAGGGCGAGGTGCTGCACGAGCTGGTCCGGGCCCAGGCCGCCCGCACCCCGGAGGCCGTCGCGGTCCGGTTCGAGGGCGAGCAGCTGACCTACCGGGAACTGCTCGCCCGCGCCGAGCGGCTGGCCAGCCGGCTGCGGGCGGCCGGGGTCGGCCCCGAGCGGGTGGTGGCGGTCTGCCTGCACCGCAGCTCGGAGCTGCCGACCGCGCTGCTCGCCGTGCTGCTGGCCGGCGGCGCCTACCTGCCGCTGGACCCGGGGTACCCCGCCGAGCGGCTCGGCCACATGCTGGCCGACTCGGCCGCCCCGGTGCTGCTCACCAGCTCCGACCTGGTCGCCGGGCTGCCCGCGCACCGGGCCTCGGTGGTGCTGGCGGACCGTCAGGACGACTCGGTGGTGGACCGGTTCGTCCCGGTCGCGGTGGACCCGCTGCACCCCGCCTACGTGATCTACACCTCGGGCTCCACCGGCCGGCCCAAGGGTGTGGTGGTCGAGCACCGGGGCATCGTCAACCGGCTGCGCTGGATGCAGGACGCCTACGGCCTGACCGCCGACGACCGGGTGCTGCAGAAGACCCCGTACAGCTTCGACGTCTCGGTCTGGGAGCTGTTCTGGCCGCTGCTCACCGGCGCCACCCTGGTGGTCGCGCGCCCCGACGGCCACCGCGACCCCGGCTACCTGACCGCCACCATGGTCGCCGAGCGGATCACCACCGCGCACTTCGTCCCCTCGATGCTCCGGGTCTTCCTGGCCGAGCTGTCGGACCGCACCGAGCTGGCCCCGCTGCGCCGGGTGGTGTGCAGCGGCGAGGCGCTCCCCGACGACCTGGCCCGGGCCTTCCTGCACCACCCGGCGACCGCGCACGCCGAACTGCACAACCTGTACGGGCCCACCGAGGCCTCCGTCGACGTGACCGCCGCCGCCTGCCGGCCGGGGGAGCGGGTCACCATCGGCCGTCCGGTCAGCAACACCCGGATCCACGTGCTGGACCGCGACCTCGGGCCGCTGCCGGTCCGGGTCCCCGGCCAGCTCTGCCTGGCCGGGGTCCAGCTGGCCCGCGGCTACCTGGGCCGCCCCGCGCTGACCGCCGAGCGGTTCGTCCCCGACCCCGACCCGCGCCACCCCGGCGCCCGCCTCTACCTCACCGGCGACCTCGCCCACCTCAACCCCGACGCCACCGTCAGCTACCGGGGCCGCGCCGACCACCAGGTCAAGCTGAACGGCCACCGGATCGAGCTCGGCGAGATCGAGGCGGTGCTGCGCACCCACCCGGAGGTGGCCGACGCGGTGGTCACCCTGTCCGGGCAGCCCGGCGCCCAGCGCCTCACCGCCCACGTGGTCCCGGCCACCGCCGGTGCCGCCCCCGACCCCGCGCTGCTGCGCCGCCACCTGCGCGCGCAGCTGCCCGAGCCGATGGTGCCGACCGGCTGGACCTCGCTGGCGCGCATCCCGCTGACCGCCAACGGCAAGCTGGACCAGCGCGCCCTGCCCGCCGTCGACGCGCCCGCCCCCAGCGGCGGCGCGGCCCCGCGGACCCCGCTGGAGCATCTGATCGCCGAGGCCTGGGCCACCGCCCTGGAGACCGACCGGGTCGGCGTGCACGACAGCTTCTTCGAGCTCGGCGGCGACTCCATCCGCGCCATCCGCACGGTCGGCCGACTGCGCCGGCACGGCCTGGACCTGACCGTCCAGGACCTGTTCCGGTACCGGACGGTGGCCGAACTGGCCGCCGCCGTCGCCCCCCGGGGCGCCGGCGAGCAGCCGCCGGCGCCCGCGCCGTTCGCGCTGCTCGGCGAGGCCGACCGGGCCCTGCTGCCGTCCGACCTGGTGGACGCCTACCCGCTCTCCCAGGTGCAGGCCGGCATGGCCTTCGAGATGCTGGCCGGCGCCGACCGCGGCAGCTACCTGAACACGCTCGGCTACCCGGTCCGCGACGACGCGCCCTTCTCGGCCGAGGCGCTGCGCACGGCCGCGGCGCTGCTGGCCGACCGGCACGAGATCCTGCGCACCTCGGTCGACCTGACCGGGTACTCCGAGCCGCTCCAACTGGTGCACCGCAGCGCGCCGATCGAGCTGCTCCACCTGGACCTGCGCGAGCTGTCCGGGCCGGACCGGCAGCAGGCGCTGGCGGCGGCGGCCGAGCGCGAGCAGTTCACCCCCTTCGACCTGGCCCGGCCCTCGCTGCTGCGCCTGGGCGCCTGGCAACTGGACGACCGGACGTGGCAGTTGGTGGTGAGCTACGCGCACACCATCCTGGACGGCTGGAGCCAGAACTCGCTGGTGCCCGAACTGCTCGGCTACTACCGGGCGGTCCGGGACGGCCGCGACCCGGCCCCGGCCGCACCGCCGGCCGCCCGGTTCGCCGACACGATCGCGCTGGAGCGCCGGTCGCTGGCCGACGAGCGGGACCGGGAGTTCTGGCGCGACCGGGTGGAGCGGTTCCCGGTGCTCCGGGTGCCCGAGGGCTGGTCGGCCGCGGCCCGGCGGGCCGAGGACGAGCCGGTGGTGCACCGGATGGTCCGGGTCGAGTTCCACGACCTGCTGCCGGGGCTGCGCGCCGTGGCCGGTGCGGCCGGGGTGCCGGTGAAGAGCGTGCTGTTCGCCGCCCACCTGACCGTGCTCGGCCTGATCGGCGGCCGCACCCGGGGCGGCACCGCCTTCAGCACCGGCCTGGTGTGCAACGCCCGGCCGGAGACGGTCGACGGCGACCAGGTCCGCGGCATGTTCCTGAACACCGTGCCGTTCGGCCACGCGCCGACCGCCGCCTCCTGGCCCGAGCTGGCCCGCGCGGTGTTCGCCGAGGAGACCGCGCTCTGGCCGCACCGGCACTTCCCGCTGCCCGCCATGCAGCACGCCTGGGGGCAGGGCCGACCGCTGGTGGAGGTGTTCTTCAACTACACCGACATGCACGTGCTGGCCGAGGCGGACCTGGACTCGGCGGCGGTGGACGACCGCACGCCCAACGAGTTCGGCCTGTCGGTCTCCACGGTGCCGGGCGTGCTGGTGCTGGAGGCCTCGTCGGACCGGATCGGCGCCGCCGAACTGGACCTGCTGGCCCGCTGCTACCGCCAGGTGCTGGCCGGCCTGGTGGCCGACCCGCAGGCCGACCCGCGCCGCTGCACGCTGCCCGAGCCGGACCGCGGCGCACTGCTGGCGCACCGTCAGCCACCGCCGCTGGAGCGGCCGGACCAGGACGTGACCGCGCTGTTCACCGCCCAGGTGGCCCGCACGCCCGAGCAGCCCGCCGTGGTCTGCGGCGCGGCCGTGCTGAGCTACCGCGCACTGGACGAGCGGGTGGGCGCGCTGGCCGCCCTGCTGGACGGCGCCGGAGTGCGGCCGGGCGACGTGGTCGGGCTCTTCCTGCACCGCGGCACCGACCTGCCCGCCGCGATGCTGGCGGTGCTCTCGCTCGGCGCCGCCTACCTGCCGATCGACCCGGAACTGCCCGAGGACCGGATCGGCTACCTGCTGGCCGACACCGGCGCCGCGGTGGTGCTCACCCAGCGGGCGTCGGCCGCCCGGCTGGCGGCGCTGCCGACCCCGCCGCAGCGGCTGCTGCCGGTGGACGGCGCCGACCCGGACGGTGCCGCCCTGCCCCGCACCCCCCGGCCGGCGCCCCGCGCCGCCGACCCGGACGACCTCGCCTACGTCATCCACACCTCGGGCTCGACCGGCCGCCCCAAGGGGGTCATGGTCACCCGCCGCGGACTGGCGGACTTCCTGACGGGCATGCAGGAGCTGCTCCGGATCCGGGCCGGGAGCCGGGTGGCCGCGCTCACCACGGCCTCCTTCGACCCGTCGGTGCTGGAGCTGTACCTGCCGCTGCTGGTCGGCGCGACGGTGGTGCTGGCCGACACCGAGCAGACCCGCGACCCGCAGCGGATGACGGCCCTGCTCGCCGAGACCGGACCGGCCGTGGTGCAGGCCACCCCGGTCACCCTCCGGATGCTGCTGGACGCCGGCTGGCGGCCGGGCCCGGAGCAGCTGCTGCTCAGCGGCGGCGAGAAGCTGGCCGCCGAGCTGGCCCGGCGGCTGACCGCGGACGGGGCGCAGCTGTGCGACCTGTACGGCCCGACCGAGACCACGGTCTGGGCCACCGTCGCCCGGGTGGCCCCGGACGGGACCGCGGCCGACTGCGCGGCACTGCCCGGCACCCGGCTGCTGGTGCTCGACCACCGGCTGGAGCCGGTGCCGGACGGCGTGGTGGGCGAGATCCACCTCGGCGGGGCCGGCGAGGCGCGCGGCTACCACGGCCGGCCCGGGCTCACCGCGGCCGCCTTCCTGCCCGACCCGCACCACTGCGGCGGCCGGCTCTACCGGACCGGTGACCTGGGCCGGTTCGGCCCCGACGGCCGGTTGGAACTGCTCGGCCGTGCCGACCACCAGGTCAAGATCCGCGGCCACCGGATCGAACCGGGCGAGATCGAGGCGGTGCTGCTCGCCGACCCGCGGGTGCGCACCGCGGTGGTCCACCCGGTCGACCTGGGCACCGGCGGGGTCGAACTGGTCGGCTACCTGGTGCCGGAGCCGGGCCGCTGCGCCCCGGAGGCCGACGAACTGCGCGGGCAGCTGGCCCGCACGCTGCCGGAGTACATGGTGCCCGCCGCGTTCGTCGTGCTGCCGACGCTGCCGCTGACGCCCACCGGGAAGATCGACCGCCGGGCCCTGCCGGTACCGGAACGCGCCGACGGGCAACAGGAGTTCGTCGCCCCGCGGACCGAACCGGAACGACTGGTCGCGGCGGCCTGGCGGGAGGTGCTGGGCCTGGACCGGATCGGCGTGCACGAGAGCTTCTTCGACCTCGGCGGGCACTCGCTGCTCGCCACCCGGATCTCGCTGCGGCTGCGCGAGACGGCCGGGCGGGACGTGCCGGTGCGCGCCCTGTTCGACCGGACCACGGTCGCCGCGCTGGCCGCGGCGCTGCCGGACTACCCGGAGTACCTGGCCGCGGCGGCGGTGCCGCTGCTGGCCGGGCGCCGGCGCCGCGGAACGGGGGCGGCCCGATGAGCACGGACCGACCGCTGCGGCACAACCGGGACTTCGTCCTGCTGTGGAGCGGCTCGGCGGTCTCGATCGCCGGCTCCACCGCCTCCACCGTCGCCGTCCCGCTGCTGGTGCTGGCGGTCACCGGGTCGGCCGGCGCCGCCGGCCTGGCCGGCTTCGCCGCCCTGCTCCCGCTGCTGGTCCTCCCGGTGCCCGCCGGGGTACTGGTGGACCGGTACGACCGCAAGCGCCTGATGCTCTGGTGCGACGTGGTGCGCGGGCTGGGCGCGGCGAGCATCGTGCTGGCCTCGGTGCTGGGGCGGCTGACGCTGACCCAGATCGTGCTGGTCGGACTGGTCGAGGGCAGCCTCTCGGTGGTCCACGAGCTGGCCGGGCACGCGGCGGTGCCCAACCTGGTGCCGGACGGCCGGCTCACCGAGGCGCTCTCGCTGGCCGAGGCCCGCGAGCGCGGGGCCACCATGCTGGGCACGCCGCTGGGCGGGGTGCTGTTCGGCCTGGCCCGTGCGCTGCCGTTCCTCTTCGACGCGGTCAGCTACCTGGTCTCCGCCGTCACCCTGCTGCTGATCCGCAAGGACTTCCAGCGACCGGGCGACGCGGCGCCCGGGCAGCCCCGGGAGCCCGCCCTGCCGCAGCTGGCGGCCGGCTTCCGCTGGCTGTGGCGCCAGCCGTTCCTGCGCACCGCCTCGCTGGCGGTGGCCGGCAGCAACCTGCTGTTCCGGGCGCTCTTCCTGGCCGTGCTGGTGCTCAGCCGCACGCTCGGCGCCTCGCCCGCCGCGATCGGGGTGCTGCTCGGCGTCGCCGGGGCCGGCGGCCTGCTGGGCTCGCTGGCCGCCTCCTGGTGCCAGCGCCGGCTGCCGCTGCGCACCGTGGTGATCGGCGCCAACTGGGTCTGGGCGGTGCTGGCGCTCGGCATCGCCGCCACCCGCGACCTGTACCTGCTCGGGGCGCTGTACGCGCTGATGTGGTTCGTCGGCCCGATCTGGAACGTGGCGGTGGCCACCCAGCAGCTGCGCACCACCCCGGACCACCTGCAGGGCCGGGTGCTCGGCGCCAGTGCCCTGCTGAGCGGCGGCGCGCTGCCGATCGGCTCGCTGGCCGGCGGTCTGCTGCTGCAGTACGCGGGCACCGCCACCACCCTCGCCGTGCTGGCGGGCTGGATGGTCCTGCTGGCCGCCGCGGTGAGCCTGGCCGCCCCGGTCCGCCGACTGGCCGACCCGCGGCCCGAACCCGATCCCGAGACCCCGCACGCCCTGCCCACCCCACGCTGACCCGGAAGGCTCCGCCATGAACCGCACCATGCTCAAGTCCAAGATCCACCGCGCCACGGTGACCCAGGCCGACCTGCACTACGTCGGCTCGCTGACCATCGACGAGGACCTGATGGAGGCCGCCGACCTGCTGGCCGGCGAGAAGATCCACATCGTCGACATCGACAACGGCGCCCGCCTGGAGACCTACGTGATCCCCGGCCCGCGCGGCACCGGCATCATCGGGATCAACGGCGCCGCCGCCCGGCTGATCCACCAGGGCGACCTGGTGATCATCATCAGCTACACCACGGTCGACGACGCCGCCGCCCGCGCGCTGGTGCCCCGGGTGGTCATGGTCGATGCCGCCAACCAGGTGCTGAAGGAGTGTCACGACCCGGCCGAGCCGGTCCCCGGCACCCTGACCGCGCGCGGTGACATGGTGAGCGTCTGATGGCCCGTCAGCCCGGCGGGCTGCTCGACAAGGCCGGCGCCACCGGGCCGCAGCAGGTCCCGGCCGACTGGAACGCCACCGAGCGGCCCTACCGCACCGGGCAGTGCGTCCACCAGCTCTTCGAGGAGCAGGTGCGCCGCACGCCCGGGGCGACGGCCCTGGTGGCGGCCGAGGGGCGGCTCGACTACGCCGAGCTGAACACCCGGGCCAACCGGGTGGCCCACCTGCTGCGGGCGGCCGGTGCCGGCCCCGAGACCCTGGTGGCGGTTTGCCTGGAGCGCGGCCCCGACCTGGTGGTGGCGCTGCTGGGGGTGCTGAAGGCCGGCGCCGCCTACGTGCCGCTGGACCCGAGCCACCCCACCGCCCGGCTCACCGGGCTGCTGGCCCAGGCCGGGATCGGCACGGTGCTCTCCGACACTGCGCTGGCCCCGGTGGTCCGCGCCGCCGGCGCGCTGCCGCTGCTGGTCGACCGGCTGCCGGCCGGCCTGGCCACGGACGACCCCGGGACGGCGGCCGACCCGGACAACCCGGCCTACGTGCTCTTCACCTCGGGGTCGACCGGCCGGCCCAAGGGCGTGGTGGTCCCGCACCGCGGCGTGGTCAACCGCCTGCTGTGGATGCGCGACGACTGCGGCCTGCGGGCCGGCACCCGGGTGCTGCAGAAGACGCCCGCCACCTTCGACGTCTCGGTCTGGGAGTTCTTCGGGCCGCTGGCGGTCGGCGCCACCCTGGTGCTGGCCCGGCCCGGCGGCCACCGCGACCCGGACTACCTGCGCGCGGTGCTCGCCGAGGAGCGGGTGGACACCGTGCACTTCGTGCCCTCGATGCTGCGCGAGTTCCTCGCCGCACTGCGCGGGGCGGGCCCCTCGGACGGCCCGGTGCTGCCCGACCTGCGCCGGATCGTCTGCAGCGGCGAGGCGCTCGGCGCCGACCTGGTGCGGGGCGTGGCCGAGCTGATCGGCTGCGAGGTGTTCAACCTGTACGGCCCCACCGAGGCCAGCGTCGACGTGACCGCCACCCGCTGCCTGCCCGGCGAGCCGGTCACCATCGGCCGACCGGTCGCCAACACCCGCACCCAGGTGCTCGATCCGGACGGCGCACCGCTGCCGCCCGGGGCGGCGGGCGAGCTCTGCCTGGCCGGCGTCCAGCTGGCCCGGGGCTACCTGGGCCGGCCCGGGCTCACCGCGGCGGCCTTCCGGCCCGACCCGGCCGGTCCGCCCGGCTCCCGGCTGTACCGCACCGGCGACCTGGCGCGCTGGACGGCGGACGGCCGGCTGGAGTACCTGGGCCGGCTCGACCACCAGGTGAAGATCCGCGGCTTCCGGATCGAACTGGGCGAGGTGGAGGCCGTGCTGACGGCCCACCCGCAGGTCCGCGCCGCCGTGGTGACGGCGCGTCAGCTGCCCACGGGCGAGGCGCAGCTGGTCGGCTACCTGGTGGGCACGGGGCCCGCGACGCCGGAGACCGGTGAGCTGCGGGCCCACCTGGGCGCCCGGCTGCCGGACTACATGGTGCCCACCGCCTGGGTGCGGCTGGCCGCGCTGCCGCTGACCTCCAGCGGCAAGACCGACCGCCGCGCGCTGCCCGCCCCGGACGGCCAGCGCCCCGAACTGGCCACCGCCTACCTGGCCCCGCGCACCGCCACCGAGGCGGTGCTGGCGGGCCTGTGGGAGGAACTGCTCGGGGTCGCCCCGGTCGGCGTGCACGACCGCTTCCTGGACCTGGGCGGCCAGTCGCTGATCGCCACCCGGCTGTGCGCCCGGCTGCGCCGGTCGACGGGGGTCGAGCTGACCCCGGCCGAGCTGCTCGCCTCGCCCACCGTCGAGCAGCTCGCCGCCCGGTTGCCGCGGACCGCCACCGACGCGCCGCCGGCCGGCATCCCGCCGCGCGGCGACGGGCCGGTGCCGCTCTCCGCGGAGCAGCACCGCCTCTGGTTCCTGGACCGGCTCGACCCGGGCAGCACCGAGTACCTGATGTACGACGCGCACCGGCTGCGCGGCCCGCTCCAGCTGCCCGCGCTCGCCGCCGCCCTGCACCGCACGGTCCAGCGCCACGCCACCCTGCGCACCACCTTCCCGGCCCGGCGCGGCCTGCCCGTCCAGCTGATCCACCGCCACCCGGCGGTGCCGCTGGAGGTGGTGGACCTGAGCGGTGCGCCGGAGGCGGAGCGCGAGGAGCGGGCCCGGGCCGCGTTGCAGCGGCACACCGGCCTTCCGTTCGCGCTGGACACCGGGCCGCTGCTGCGGCTGGTGGTGCTCAGGCTGGCGCCCGAGCACCACGTCCTGCTCGCCGTGGTCCACCCCATCGTCGCCGACGACGGGGCCTTGGGCGTCGTCTGGCGGGACCTGTCGGCCTGCTACCGGGCCGAGCGGTCCGGTGGGCCGGCCGGCCCGGGACCGCTGCCGGTCGAGTACGCCGACTACGCGGCCTGGCAGCGCGGTCCGCAGGGCGGTGCCGGGCGCGAGGCCGACCTGGCGCACTTCGTGCGGGAGCTGCAGCCGCCGCCGGCGCCGCTCGCGCTGCCCCTCGACGGCCCGCGGCCGCCGCGGCGCGGCGGCCGCGACACCACGGTGGCGTTCACCCTGGACGCCGAGCTGACGGCCGCGGTGCGGCGCACCGCCGGAGCCGCCGGCGCCACGCCGTTCATGGCGCTGCTGGCCTGCTTCACCGCGGTGCTGGCCCGCACCACCGGCCAGCGCGACCTGGTGGTGGCCACCTTCACCGCCAACCGCACCAGCGTCGAACTGGAGGACCTGGTCGGGCTGTTCGTCAACACGCTGGCGCTGCGGCTGCCGGTCGACCCGGAGCTCGGCTTCGACGACCTGCTGGCCCGGACCCGGCGCACCGCGCTCGCCGCCTACCGCCACCAGGCACTGCCGTTCGACCAACTGGTCGGCGCCCTGCGGCCGCCGCGCGACCTGAGCCGCAACCCGGTCGCCCAGGCCGCCTTCCAGACCCTGGGGCCGCTGGCCGACCGGATCGACCTGCCCGGGGTCGAGGCCGTCCCCTACGCCCAGGGCCAGGGCGGCCACCCGTTCGACGTGCTGCTCACGCTGCGCGAGCGCGGCGCCGGACTGGACGGCGAACTGCGCTGCCCCGACGACCTGCTGGCCGAGGGCGCGGCCCGCCGGCTGGCCGCCGACTTCGCCGCCTTCGTGCGCGCCGCCACCGCCGACCCGCAGCTGGCGGTGGACCGCCTCGGGCGGCCGACCCGATCCGAAGAAGGAGTCCCCGCATGACCACCACCCCCGCCACCCGGACCCTGCCCCACGTCCTGACGGCCGACGTCCCCGGCACCCCGGCGGCCGACTTCCTGCCCGGCGCCCGCGAGTTGGTCCGCCACCGGCTGCACACCGACGGCGCGGTCCTGCTGCGCGGCTTCGACCTGGGCGGGGTGGCCGGCTTCGAGCAGGCCGTCCGCACCCTGGCCGGCGAGCCGCTCGCCTACGCCGAGCGCTCCTCCCCGCGCAGCACCATCAGCGGGCGGGTCTACACCTCCACCGACTACCCGCCCGACGAGGAGATCTTCCTGCACAACGAGAACTCCTACCAGGCCGGTTGGCCGCTCACCCTGTTCTTCTCCTGCGTCCGCCCGCCGACCTCGCAGGGCGCCACCCCGCTGGCCGACACCCGCCGGGTGCTGGCCGCCATCGACCCGGCGGTGCGCGCCGAGTTCGAGGCCCGCGGCTGGCTGGTGGTGCGCAACTTCGCCGAGGGCTTCGGCGTGCCGTGGCAGCAGGCGTTCAACACCGAGGACCGGGCCGAGGTGGCCCGGTACTGCGAGCGCAACGGGGTCGAGCTGGAGTGGCGCGGCGCGGACGGGCTGCGCACCCGGGCCCGGCGCCGGGCGGTGCACCGCCACCCCGTCACCGGCGAGGCGGTCTGGTTCAACCACCTGGCGTTCTTCCACGTCAGCACGCTGGCGCCGGAGATCTGCGAGGGCCTGCGCGAGGTCTACGACGAGGCCGACCTGCCGACCAACACCTACTACGGCGACGGCGCGCCGATCCCCGACGAGGTGGTCGCCCACCTGCGCGACTGCTACCGGGCCGAGCAGCGCCGGTTCGACTGGCAGCAGGACGACCTGCTGCTGGTGGACAACATGCTGGCCGCGCACGCCCGCGAGCCGTTCACCGGCCCGCGCAAGATCGCCGTGGCGATGGCCGAGGCCTGCACGGGCGACCGCACCCAGTTCGACTCCGCACCCGAGGGGACCACCGATGGAGACCGCTGACGGCGGCTACCCGCTCTCCTTCGCCCAGGAACAGCTCTGGTTCCTCGACGAACTGCGCGGCGGGAGCAGCAGCGAGTACCTGCTGCACGAGGCCTTCCGGCTGCGCGGCCCGCTGGACCGCGCCGCACTGGACGCCGCACTGACCCGGATCGCCGAGCGGCACGAGGTGCTGCGCACCCGCTACGGCACGGCCGACGGCGCCGGGGTCCAGTACGTGGACGAGCCGGCGCCGGTGGCACCCACCGTGGTGGACCTGACCGCGCTGGCCGGGGCCGAGCAGGAGCAGCGGCTGCGCGAGCTCGGCGCCGCCGAGGCGGCCGCCCCGATCGACCTGCGCACCCGGGCGCCGTGGCGGCTGGTGCTGGTCCGACTGGCGCCGCAGGAGGCGGTGCTGCTGGTCACCGTGCACCACATCGCCTTCGACAACTGGTCCTGGTCCGTGCTGACCGGCGAACTCCAGGCGCTGTACGGCGCGTTCAGCACCGGTGCGGCCGATCCGCTGCCGGAGCCCGAGGTGCAGTACGCGGACTTCGCGGAGTGGGAGCGGGAGACCTGGGCCGCCCGGCCGGAACTGATGGAGCGTCAGAGAGCCTACTGGCAGGACCGGCTGGCCGGGCTGACGGCGCTGGAGCTGCCGACCGACCACCGCCGGCCGCCGGTCTGGGAGCCGGCCGGCGCCGCGGTGCGCTTCACCGTGCCCGCCGAGCTGGCCGAACGGCTGGCCGCACTCGGGCGGTCCGTGGGCGCGACCCCGTTCATGGTCCACCTGGCCGCCTTCCAACTGCTGCTCGGACGCTACGCGGACCGCACCGACATCGCCGTCGGCGTCTCGGTGGCCCGGCGCGACCAGCCGGGGCTGGAGCAGCTGATCGGCATGTTCCTCAACACCGTGGTGCTGCGCACCGACCTGGCCGGCGGGCCCGGCTTCACCGACCTGCTGGCCCGAGTGCGGGAGACCGTGCTGGCCGCGCACGAGCACCTGGACGTGCCGTTCGACCAGGTGGTCAAGGACCTGGCGCCGGAGCGCGACCCCTCGCGCAACCCGCTCTTCCAGGTCGGCTTCGGCCTGCACCGGGCGCAGCGGGAGCCCTTCGCGCTGCCCGGCCTGGAGGTCGAGCTGTGCGAGGGCGCCGCCCCCGCGGCCGCCTTCGACCTCGGCCTGTACCTGGGGGAGGAGGCGGACGGCTCGCTGAGCGCCGCCCTGCGCTACCCGACCGCCCTGTTCGAGCCGGCCCGGATCGAGCGGATGGCCGCCCACCTGCTGCGGCTGCTCGCCGCGGTCGCGAACCGGCCGACCCGGCCGGTGGCGCAGCTGGAGCTGCTCACCCCGGCCGAACTCGCCGCCCTCGCCGACTGGAACCGCACCGGGACCCCGGCCGCCGGCCCCTCGCTGCCGGAGCTCTTCCTCGCCCGGGCCCGGGCGACGCCCGGTGCGGTGGCGGTGGTGGCCGACGGCGAGCAGCTGGACTACGCCGAGCTGGCCCGGCGGGTGGCCGACCTGGTCGGGGTACTGCGCCGGCGCGGGGTCGGGCGCGGCACCCCGGTCGGGGTGGCGCTGCACCGCGGCCCCGAGCTGGTGGTCGCGCTGCTGGCGGTGCTGGCGGCCGGCGGGGTCTACGTCCCGCTGCCGCCCGAGCACCCCGCCGACCGGCTGGCCCACCAGGTCGCGGACGCCGGGGTGGCGCTGGTGCTCACCGAGCAGGAGCTGCTGGACCGGCTGCCGGCCGGGCCGGTGCTGCTGACCGTCGAGGAAGCCCGGCGCGAGGCGGTCGGCAGCCCCGCGACCGCGCTGACGGTGACCGCGCTCGACGCGGCCGACGCCGCCTACGTGATGTACACCTCCGGCTCGACCGGGCGCCCCAAGGGCGTGGTGATCACCCACGGCGGCCTGCGCAACCGGGTGCTCTGGTCGGTGGACCAGTACGGGCTCGGTCCGGGCGCCCGGGTGCTGCAGAAGACCGTGATCGGCTTCGACGCCTCGATGTGGGAGTTCCTGTCCCCGCTGGTCAGCGGCGCCGCCGTGGTCTGCGCGCCGCGCGAGGCGCACCGCGACCCGGCCGTGATGCTGCAGGCGGTGGTGGACCACCGGGTCACCGTGCTGCAGCTGGTGCCCTCGGTGCTGAGGCTGCTGCTGGACGAGCCGGCGCTGGCCGGGTGCACCTCGCTGCGCGCCGTCTGCGCGGCCGGCGAGCCGCTGCCCGCCGCACTCTGCGCCCGGCTGCGCGCGGTGCTGGACGTCGTGGTGGTCAACACCTACGGCCCCACCGAGTGCACCATCGACGCCACCGCCTGGCGCTACCGGGAGGCCGAGCAGGTCGAGACGGTGCCGATCGGCCGCCCGCTGCCCGGCGTGCGCAGCTACGTGGTGGACGCCCAGGAGCAGCTGGTGCCGGTCGGGGTGCCCGGTGAGCTGCGGGTCGGCGGCGCCTGCCTGGCCCGCGGCTACCTGGGGCGCGGCGGCCTGACCGCGGACCGGTTCGGCCCCGACCCGTACGCGGAGCGGCCCGGCGAGCGCTGGTACCGCACCGGTGACCTGGTCCGGCGCCGCGCGGACGGCGTGCTGGAGTTCCTCGGCCGGGTCGACGACCAGATCAAGCTGCGCGGCGTGCGCGTCGAGCCCGGGGAGATCGAGGCGGCGCTGGTCGCCCACCCGGCGGTGGCCGCCGCGGTGGTGACCACCCACCGGCCGGCCGGTGGCGAGCTCGCGCTGGTCGGCTTCCCGGTCCGGGCGCAGGGCGCCGCGCTGGACGTCGAGGAACTGCGCGCGCACCTGGCGGCCCGGCTGCCGGAGGCGATGGTCCCCTCGCTGCTGATCCCGCTGGACGAGCTGCCGCTGACCCCCAACGGCAAGGTGGACCGGCGCCGGCTGCCCGACCCGGAGCAGCGCGACGCGCCGGTGGCCGAGGCCGCCGCCGCCCCGCGCACCGCGACCGAGCGGCAGGTGGCCGAGTTGATGGCCGAGGTGCTCGGCCTCGAACGCGTCGGGGTCGAGCAGGACTTCTTCCAGCTCGGCGGCCACTCGCTGCTGGCGATCCGGCTGATGCTGCGGCTGCGCCGCGCCTTCGAGATCAAGTTGACGGTGGGCGACCTGTTCACCACCCGCACGGTGGCCGCGCTGGCCGCCCGGGTGGACACCGCGGTGGCCGACCGGGACGGCGCGGCGCTGCGCCCGGTGCCGCGCACCGGCGACCTGCCGCTCTCCTACGGGCAGCAGCGGATGTGGTTCCTGGACCAGTTGGAGCCCGGCAGCGACGAGTACCTGATCCCGCTGGCGATGCGGCTGCGCGGTCCGCTGGACCACGGTGCGCTGCGCGGTGCGCTGACGGCCACGGTGGCCAAGCACGAGGTGCTGCGCACCCGCTACCTGCCCGGCGACGGCGATCCGCGCCAACGGGTGGACCCGGCCGGGCCGGTCGAGCTGACCGTGCACGACCTGAGCGGCCGGCCCGGGGCCGCGGAGCGCGCCCGCGCCCTGGTCGACCACGCCGGCGGGGTGCCGTTCGACCTGGCCCGCGAGTGCCCGCTGCGGGCGACCCTGGTCAAGGTCGCGGCCGACGAGCACCTGCTCGTCCTGACGCTGCATCACATTGCGTTCGACGCCTGGTCGATGGAGCTCTACCTGCGCGACCTGGACCAGGCCTACCGGGCCCTGGTGGCGGGCGAGCCGGTGCCGCTGGCCGCGCCGGAGATCCAGTACGCCGACTTCGCGCACTGGCAGCGCGGGTGCCGGTCGGCCGACGAGACCAGTGAGCAACTCGACTACTGGCGCGAGCGGTTGGCCGACCTGACGCCGATCGAGCTGCCCGCCGACCGCCCCCGGTCGGCGGTCCGCGACACCCGCGGCGCCACCCTGGACGTCCCGGTGCCGGCCGAACTGGCCGCGCAGCTGCGGGCGCTGGCCGACCGGCAGGGCGTGACGCTGTTCATGGCCCTGCTGACCGCCTTCCAGGTGCTGCTGGGCCGCTACACCTCCGGCACCGACGTCGTGGTGGGCACTCCGGTCGCCGGACGGACCCGGCCGGAGACCGAGGAGCTGGTCGGCCTCTTCACCAACACCCTGGTGCTCCGCACCGACCTGGCCGGCAACCCGGCGGTCGGTGAGCTGCTGGACCGGGTCCGGCAGGACTGCCTGGCCGCCTTCGCCCGCCAGGACGTGCCGTTCGAGCAGCTGGTCGACGCGCTGCTGCCGAACCGCGACCTGTCCCGCAACCCGCTGTTCCAGGTGATGTTCGAGCTGCAGCACCTGGCCGACCTGCCCACCTCGCTGGGCGCCGCGGCGCTCGAACTGGTCGAGGCCGGACCGGCGGTGGCCAAGTTCGACCTCACCCTGACCGTCGCCCAGCACGCCGACGGCCGGTTGGAGTGCTGCTTCGAGTACGCCACCGCACTCTTCGACCGGGCCACCGTCGAGCGGCTGGCCGGGCACTACCTGACCCTGCTGGCCGGCTGCGCGGCCGACGCCGGCGCCCGGATCGCCGACCTGGCGATGCTCACCGAGCCGGAGCGCCGCGAGCTGCTCGCCGCCGTCCCCGACGCCGCGGCCGAGCTGCTCGACCCGGCGGCCGAGCACGGGCTGACCGTCCCGCAGCTGTTCGACCGGCAGGCGGCCCGCACCCCCGGGGCGGTCGCGGTGGTGTGCGGCGACGAGCAGCTGACCTACGCGGAACTCTCCCGACGGGTGGACGAGTTCGCCCGCCGCCTGACGGACCTCGGAGTCGCCCCGGAGACCGTGGTGGCCAGCTGCCTGGAGCGCAGCACCGCGGCCGTGGTGGTGCTGCTCGCGGTGCTGCGGGCCGGCGGCGTCTACGTCCCGTTCGACCCGCGGCACCCCGCCGAGCGGCTGGGCTTCATGCTCGACGACGCCGCGGCCGAGCTGGTGGTGACCGCCGGGGAGTTCGCCGACCGGTTCGCCGGCCGCCGGGTGCTGCTGGCGGACATCCCGGCCGAGCGCCCCGCCGAGAGCCCCGCCGAACTGCCCGCCGCGGCGCCGGCGGCGCTGCCGGACCACCTGGCCTACGTCATCTACACCTCCGGCTCCACCGGGCGCCCCAAGGGCGTGATGATCAGTCACCGCTCCTACGCCCACCACTGCAGGGTGATCGCCGACGCCTACGGGATCGCCCCGGGCGAGCGGGTGGTGCTGCTGTCCGCGCTCACCTTCGACGTGGCGATGGACCAGATCGCGGCCACCCTGACCGCCGGTGCCACGGTGGTGGTCGGCGACCCGGTCTTCTGGACCCCCGCCGAACTGCCCGCCCGGCTGGCCGAGCACCGGGTGACGATCATGGAGATCACCCCGTCCTACTACCGGGCGATGCTGGAGTCGCCCGCCGCCGCCGAGCTGGGCTCGCTCAAGCTGGTCAACGTCGGCAGCGACGTGGTCACCGCCGCCGACGCCCGGCGCTGGGCCGCGCTCGGCCTGCCCGGCCGGTTCCTGTGCAACTACGGGCCCACCGAGGCCACCGTGACCTGCCTGCTGCACCCCGTGGACGACGCCCGGCTCGCCGACCGGGCACCGGCCGCCACCATGCCGCTGGGCCGGCCCGTCCCGGGCACCCGGGCCCACGTGCTGGACGCCGACCTGCGGCCAGTCCCGGCCGGGGTGCCCGGCCAGCTGTGCCTGGGCGGCACCCGGCTCGCCCGCGGCTACCACCGCCGGCCCGGCCTGACCGCCGAGCGCTTCGTGCCGGACCCGTTCGGCGCCGAGCCCGGCGGCCGGCTCTACCTGACCGGCGACCTGGTGCGCCGCCGGGCCGACGGCGTGCTGGAGTTCCTCGGCCGGCTGGACCAGCAGGTCAAGCTGCGCGGGCTGCGGATCGAACTCGGCGAGATCGAGGCGGCGCTGCTGCGCCACCCCGACGTGCAGGAGGCGGCCGTGCTGGCCCACCGCACCGCGCCCGGCGAGAGCCTGCTGGCCGGCTACCTGGTGGCCCGCCCGCACCATCCGGCCCCGCAGACCGCCCAGCTCCGGACCCACCTGCGGGAGCTGCTGCCGGACTACATGGTGCCCGCGCAGTTCGCGGTGCTGGACGCGCTGCCGCTGACCCCCAGCGGCAAGGTCGACCGCAAGGCGCTGCCGGCCCTGGCCCGGCCCGTCGAGCAGCGGGAGTACCTGGCGCCGCGCGACCCCGCCGAGGAGGCGGTGGCCGGCTTCTGGTGCGAGGTGCTCGGCGTCGACCGGGTCGGCGTGCTGGACGACTTCTTCGCCCTGGGCGGCCACTCGCTGCTGGCCACCCGGGTGCTGGCCCGGATCCGCGCGGCGTTCGGCATCGAGCTCCCGCTGCGCCTGCTGTTCGAGGCGACCACCGTGGCGGACCTCGCCGACGCGGTCTCCACCGCGGTCGAGGCCGAGGTGGCCGAGTTGACCGACGACGAGGTCGAGGCCCTCCTCGCCCAGAAAGGTGTCCGGTGATGACCGAGACCGTTGTTGACCGCGCCGCCCTGCGGCAGGAGCTGCTGCGCCGCCGGCTCAGCGGGGCGGCCACCGCCGCCCCGCGCGAGGACGGCATCCGGCGGGCGCCGTGCACCGGCCCGCTGCCGCTCTCCTTCGCCCAGCGCCGGCTGTGGATCCTGGACCAACTGCAGCCCGGCGGCACCGAGTACCTGATGACCGCCGCCCTGCGGCTGACCGGTCCGCTCGACCGGGCGGCGCTGCGCACCGCGCTGGACGCGCTGGTGGCCCGGCACGAGGTGCTGCGCACCGTCTACCCGGTGGTGGCCGGCGAGCCGGTGCAGCGGATCCTGGCGCCGGCCCCGCTGCCGCTGACCGAGCTGGACCTGACCGGCCCGGACCGTGCCGCCGCGGACGCCCGGCTGGCCGCCCTGGCCACCTGGGACCGCACCCCGGTCGACCTGGCCCGCGGCCCGGTCTGCTCGGCGGTCCTGGCCCGGCTGGCCGCCGACGAGCACGCACTGCTGCTGACGGTCCACCACATCGCCGCCGACGGCTGGTCCGAGGAGCTGCTGGTCGACCAGCTGATCCGCGGGTACGCCGACGCGACGGCCGGCCGCGCCCCGGTGACCGGGGCCACGGGCCCGCAGTACGCCGACTACGCGCACTGGCAGCGCGAGCGGCTCTCCGGTGAGCTGCTGGAGCGCCAGACCGCGTACTGGACCGACCGGCTGGCGGGCCTGGCCCCGCTGGAGCTGCCCACCGACCGGCCCCGGCCGCCGGTGCGCGACACGGCCGGCGGACAGGTGGGGCTGACGGTGCCCGCCGGGGTGGCCCGACGGCTGACCGAGCTGGCCCGGGCCCAGGGCGCCACCGCCTTCATGGCGCTGGTCGCCGCGCACACCGTGCTGCTCGGCCGGTGGAGCGGGCAGCGCGACATCGCGGTCGGCACCCCGGTGGCCGGGCGCGACCGGCCCGAGGTGCAGGACCTGGTCGGGCTCTTCCTGAACACCCTGGTGCTGCGCACCGACCTGTCCGGCGCGCCCTCCTTCGCCGAGCTGGTCCGCCGGGTCCGGGAGGCGGCGCTGGACGCCCACGCCCACCAGGACCTGCCGTTCGAGCAGCTGGTGGACGCGCTGGTGCCGGAGCGCGACCCGTCCCGCAACCCGCTGTTCGCCACCATGGTGCTCTGGGCGGACGAGTCGGCCGCCGGCGCCCCGCGCACCGCCGGCGGCCTGCGGGTCGAGCCGCTGCCGGTGGGCGAGAGCTCGGCCAAGGTCGAGCTGACCGTCGGGGTCGCCGAACAGCCGGACGGCTCGCTGGCCGGCGGCGTCACCTACGCCTCGGCGCTGTTCGACGAGAGCACCGCCGAGCGGTACGCCGCCCAGCTGGTGCGCCTGCTGCAGAGCGCCGTCGAGCACCCCGAGCGGCCGATCGACGAGCTGGAGGTCCTCCCGGCGGGGGAGCGGGAGCTGGTGCTGCGGGAGTGGAACGCCACCGACCGCCCGTACCCGACCGGCACCCTGGCCGGCCTGTTCGAGGCCCAGGCGGCCCGCACCCCGGACGCCGTCGCCGTGGTCGGCGCGGGCGAGGAGCTGACCTACCGCCAGCTCGACGACCGGGCCGGGCAGCTGGCCCGACGGCTGCGGGCGCGCGGCGTCGGACCGGAGTCGGTGGTCGGCGTCTGCCTGCACCGCGGCCCGGACCTGGTGGTGGCCCTGCTCGGCGTGCTCAAGGCCGGCGGCGCCTACCTGCCGCTCGACCCCGAGTACCCGGCGCAGCGGCTGGCCTTCATGCTGGCCGACTCCGGCGCCCGCCTGGTGGTCACCGACGCCGCCCTCGCGCCGCCGGCGGCCGGCCGGGACGTCGAGCCGGTGCTGCTGGACGCGGTCGAGGAACGGTCCGACCCGCTGCCCGCCGCCGCGCCGGTGCGCCCCGAGCACCCGGCCTACGTGATCTACACCTCGGGCTCCACCGGCCGGCCCAAGGGCGTGCTGGTCGAGCACCGGGCGATCGTCAACCGGCTGCACTGGATGCAGGAGGCCTACGGCCTGACCGCCGACGACCGGGTGCTGCAGAAGACCCCGTACAGCTTCGACGTCTCGGTCTGGGAGTTCTTCTGGCCGCTGACCACCGGGGCCGCACTGGTCCCGCTGCGGCCCGGCGGGCACCGCGACCCGGCCGAGATCGCCCGGGTGATCGCCGCCGAGCGGATCACCACCGTGCACTTCGTGCCCTCGATGCTGCGCGCCTTCCTGGCCCACCCGCTGCCCGAACTGCCCACACTGCGCCGGATGGTGTGCAGCGGCGAGGCGCTCACCGCCGACCTGGTCGACGGGGTGCACGCGAAGCTCGGCTGCGCGCTGCACAACCTGTACGGACCCACCGAGGCGGCGGTGGACGTCACCGCGATCCGCTGCGAGCCGGGCCGGCCGGTCACCATCGGCCGCCCGATCGCCAACACCCGGACCTACCTGGTGGACCGCGAGCTGCGCCCGGTGCCGATCGGCGTGCCCGGCGAACTGCTGCTCGGCGGGGTCCAGTTGGCGCGCGGCTACCTGAACCGGGCGGGCCTGACCGCGGACCGGTTCGTACCGTCCCCGTTCGGCGCGGGCGAGCGGCTGTACCGCACCGGCGACCTGGCCCGCTGGCGCCCCGACGGCACCGTGGAGTACCTGGGCCGGCTCGACCACCAGGTGAAGATCCGCGGCCAGCGGGTCGAACTCGGCGAGATCGAGGCCGCGCTGACCGAGCTGCCGGGTATCGGGGCGGCCGCCGTCACGGTCCACCAGCAGCAGCTGGTGGCCCACCTGGCCCCCGCGACCGCCGATCCCGAGCAGGCCCGCGAGCAGCTGCGCCGCCGGCTGCCCGCCCACCTGGTGCCGGTGCACTGGACGGTGCTGGCGGCGCTGCCGCTGACCCCCAGCGGCAAGGTGGACCGCACGGCGCTGCCCGGCCCCGACACCGGCCGGGCCGCGCTGGGCGGCGACTACCTGGCCCCGCGCGACGAGCTGGAGCAGACCCTGGCGGCGGCCTTCGCCGACGCGCTCGGCCTGGACCGGGTCGGCGTCCGGGACAGCTTCTTCCAGCTCGGCGGCGACTCGATGCGCGCCATCCGGGTGGTCGGCGCGCTGCGCGAGCAGGGCATCGAGCTGGCCGTGCACGACCTGTTCACCCGTCAGCGGGTCGCCGAACTCGCCGCCCTGGTGCGCACCGGGCCCGCCGACCGCACCGCCGACGCCACTCCGGTCGCCCCGTTCGCCCAGCTCACCGCGGCGGACCGGGAGCAGCTGCCGGCCGGCCTGGTGGACGCCTACCCGATGGCCCGGACCCAGGCCGGCATGGTCTACGAGCTGCTGGCCGGCGCCGACAAGGCGGTCTACCACAACGTCTCCTGCTACCGGGTCGGCGACCGGCTGCCGTTCGACCCCGCGACGATGCACGCCGCGGCCGCGCTGCTGACCGCCCGGCACGAGATCCTGCGGACCTCCTTCGACCTGTCCTCCTACAGCGAGCCGCTGCAGCTGGTGCACGCCGCGGCCGAGCTGCCGGTCGGCCTGGACGACCTGCGGGCGCTGCCGGAGGCGGACCGGCAGGCCGTGCTGGACGGGTTCCTGCTGGCCGAGCGGCGCCGCCGGTTCGACCTGGACCGGCCGCCGCTGCTGCGCTACCACGTCCACCTGATCAGTGATCAGGAGTGGCTGCTGACCCACACCGAGTGCCACGCGATCCTGGACGGCTGGAGCCACACCTCGGCGGTCGCCGAGCTGCTCGGCCTCTACCGCACGCTCCGCGAGGGCGGCACCCCCGCCTTCCCGCCGCCGCCCGGGGCCCGGTTCGCGGACTTCGTCGCGCTGGAGCGGGCGGCGCTCGACTCGCCCGCCGACCGCGCCTTCTGGGCCGAGGCGGTCACCGGGCGGGAGCGGTTCGAGCTGCCGGCCGGCTGGGCCGGCGAGCGGGCCGACGAGAAGGCCACCATCCTCGACGTCCCCTACCAGGAGCTGCTGCCGGGCCTGCGCCGGCTCGCGGCGGCGGCCGGCGGCTCGCTGAAGAGCGTGCTGCACGCCGCCCACCTGAAGGCGCTGGGCCTGGTCACCGGCCGGCGGCGGTTCTTCGACGGGCTGGTCTGCAACGGCCGGCCCGAACTGGCCCGCGGCGACGAGGTGCTGGGCCTCTACCTGAACACCGTGCCGTTCGCGGCCGAGCTGTCCGCGCCGACCTGGCGCGCCCTGGTCGCCGAGGTGTTCGCCGGCGAGGCCGCGCTGTGGCCGCACCGCCGCTACCCGATGCCCGAGATGCAGCGCGAGTGGGGCAGCTCCGAGCCGCTGATCGAGGTGGCCTTCGGCTACCTGGACTTCCACGTGCTCGACTGGGACTCCGGCGAGGTCGGGATGGTCGACGACTTCAGCCCGAGCGAGCTGGCCCTGGAGGTGTGGACCTTCCCCGGCGTGCTGCGCCTGGGCGCCCGGCCCGAGCGGGTGGGGCGGCGGCAGCTGGAGCTGCTGGCCCGCTGCTACCGCCACGTGCTGGAGGCGATGGCGGCCGACCCGGACGGCGACGCCGCCGGGCTGACCCTGCCCCCCGCCGACCTGGCCGCCGCGGTCCGGGCCGGCAACGACGCGGCCCCGCCCGCCCCGGTCGACCTGCTGGTGCCGGACCTGGTGGCCGCGGCCGCCCGGGCGACGCCCGCCGCCGTCGCGCTGCGTTGCGGCGACGAGACCGTCGACTACGCCGGGCTGGACGCGCGGGCGAACCGGCTCGCACACCGGCTGCGGGCGCTGGGCGTCGGCGCCGAGGCGGTGGTGGGCCTGCACCTGCCGCGCACCCCGGAGCTGTTCGTCGCACTGCTCGCGGTGCTGCGGGCCGGCGGGGCGTTCCTGCCGCTGGACCCGGCCTACCCGCAGGACCGGCTGCGCCACATGCTCGACGACGCCCGGGCCGCCGTGGTGCTCAGCACGCCCGAGCTGGCCGACCGGCTCCCGGACCACCTGGCCGACCGGATCGAGCTGCTGGACGAGGCCGCCTACCGGGAGCTGCCCGCACGCGCCCCGGCGGTGCCGCTCCACCCCGACCAGCTCGCCTACGTGATCTACACCTCCGGCTCCACC
The DNA here is from genome assembly GCF_042741245.1 of Kitasatospora sp. NPDC058965. Taxonomy (NCBI): domain Bacteria; kingdom Bacillati; phylum Actinomycetota; class Actinomycetes; order Kitasatosporales; family Streptomycetaceae; genus Kitasatospora; species Kitasatospora sp. NPDC058965. The sequence continues at coordinate 2,143 of NZ_JBHYKG010000095.1, read as the reverse complement.
GGGCTGCCCAAGGGCGTCGGCGTCCCGCACCGCGGCGCGCTGAACCTGCGGCAGGCCCAGCGGGACCCGCTGCGGGTGGCCCCCGGCGACCGGGTGCTGCAGTTCGCCTCGCCCAGCTTCGACGCCTCGGTCTGGGAGGTGCTGATGGCGCTCACCAACGGCGCCGAACTGGTGCTGCCGCCGCCGGACACCGACCCCGGCGACCTGCGCCGGCAGGCCCCGCTGGTCACCCACATGACCCTGCCGCCCTCGCTGCTGGAGCGCCTGGACCCGGCCGACTTCCCGCAGCTGCACCTGGTCGTCTCGGCGGGCGAGGCCTGCCCCGCCGACCAGGCCGAACGCTGGGCCCGGCACGCCCGGTTCGTCAACGCCTACGGCCCGACCGAGACCTCGGTCTGCGCCACCCTCACCCCGGTGGCCCCCGGCGACGGGACCCGGGCACCGTCGATCGGCCGCCCGATCGCGGGCGTGCGCTGCTACGTGCTCGACGACCGCGGGCAGCCGCTGCCCGAGGGGGTGGCCGGCGAGCTGTACGTCGGCGGGGCCGGGGTGGCCCGCGGCTACCTGGGCCGGGCGGCGCTGACCGCCGAGCGGTTCGTCCCCGACCCCTACGCGGACGTCCCGGGCGGCCGGCTGTACCGGACCGGCGACCTGGTCCGCCGGGACGCCGACGGCACCCTGCGCTACCTGGGCCGGCGCGACCACCAGGTGAAGGTGCGCGGGCTGCGGGTCGAGCCCGGGGAGATCGAGCACCTGCTGCTCGGCCACCCCGCGGTGGCCGCCGCCACCGTGACCGCGCACCGGGCCGGCACCGCGGCCGCCACCCTGGTGGCGTACGTCAAGCCGGTGCCCGGGCAGCAGGTCGGGGCCGCCGACCTGCGGGCCCACCTGCGCGGCCGGATCCCGCAGGCGCTGGTCCCCGGACACTTCCTCACCGTGGACGAGTTCCCGCTCACCCCGGCGGGCAAGGTCGACCGGGCCCGGCTGCCGGCCCCCGACACCGACCGGCCGCAGTCGGCCGCCGACTGGACCGCGCCGAGCGGCGAGCTGGAGTGCGCGCTGGCCGAGGCCTGGGCCGAGGCGCTGGAGGTCGCCCGGGTCGGCGCCCGGGACGACTTCTTCGAGCTGGGCGGTCACTCGCTGGCGATGATGCGGATCGTCGCCACGCTGCGCGCCCGGCACGGCATCGACCTGCGGTTCAGCTCGTTCATCGAGCACCGCACGGTGGCCGCGCTGGCCGCGAGCCTGGCCGGGAACGACGCCGAGCAGCGGCCCACGCTGCTCTGGCTGCGCAAGGAGGGCAGCCGGACCCCGCTGTTCTGCGTGCACCCCGGCGGCGGGAGCGCGCACTGGTACCTGAGGCTGGCCCCGCACCTGGCGGCCGACCGCCCGGTGGCGGCCTTCGAGTGGCCCGGCCCGCACAGCGCGCCGACCGCACCCGGCGCCGAGCAGATGGCCGAGCGCTACCTCGCCGAACTGCGCCTGGCCCAACCCAGCGGCCCCTACCTGCTGTTCAGCTGGTGCGGCGGCAGCGGCATCGCCACCGAGCTGGCGCACCGGCTGCGCGAGGCGGGCGAGCAGGTCACCTTCCTGCTGCTCGACCCCGGCGTCGACATGCACCAGCGCGGCGAGTCCTGGCGCGAGCTGGCCAAGATCCGCCGGCTGGAGCAGCTGCTGGTCGAGATCGAGGGGCAGGGCGCCGCGGCGGACACCCCGCAGCGGCGGCAGGAGATCCTCGACCTGCTCGACCACCTGGTGGACGACGTCGACGAGGAGACCGGGATCAGCCTGCCCGAGCAGGGCGTGGGCAGCGAGTGGCCGCGCGCGGCCCGGGTCTGGCGCGAGGTGATGGAGATGGACCTGGCCTACCGCCACCGCCCGTACCCGGGACCGCTGCACCTGGTGGTCAGCGACGAACTGGCGCAGGGGGAGCACGAGGTGGCGTACGGGCAGGTCTTCGAGGAGTACCTGGGCCGGTGGCGCGAACTGGCCGAGGGCGGGGTCACGGTGCACCGGGTTCCGGGGGACCACTTCGGGGTGATGAAGCCGCCGCACGTGGGCACGCTGGCCGCGGTGATCGAAGGGGTGCTCGAAGGGGTGATCGCGGGGGAGGCCGAGGGGGTGGGCGACCCGGCGTGACGGC
>NZ_JBHYKG010000094.1:0-27582 GCF_042741245.1 Kitasatospora sp. NPDC058965 | reverse complement strand
ACACCCCCGACAGCCCGCCAGAGCCCCGCCCCCGCCGGAGCGGTGGCCGGCCCGGGTGGGCGGAGTCAGCCGGTGAAGGCCGCGGTCCCGTTCGGGGTGCCGAGCCCGGTCGGGCCGTCGTAGCCCGGGCCCGCGGTGCAGAGGTAGGAGCCGCAGTCGCCGTTGGAGCCGGTGGTGACGTCGTTCAGCGCGGCGGTGTTGGCGTACGGGTCGGCGGCCGGGGTGGTGCCGGCGCCGGGGGTGCCGGCCAGGGCGTAGACGCCGGCGATGATCGGCGCGGAGGCGCTGGTCCCGCCGTAGACCTGCCAGCCGGAGGCCCCGTAGGTGTCGTAGACGGCGACGCCGGTGGCCGGGTCGGCGACCGCGGAGACGTCGGCGACGGTGCGGTTGGAGCAGCCGCTGTCGGTCTGCCAGGACGGCTTGGACTCGTAGGCGGAGCAGCCCGAGCCGGTGCCCTCGGTGGCGCTGGTGCCCCACACGGACTCGCTCCAGCCGCGGTCGCTCGAGTCCTTGGTCAGCGAGGTGCCGCCGACCGCGGTGACGTACGGCGAGGCCGCCGGGTACTCGACGCCGTAGGCGCTGTCGCCGGCCGAGACGGTGATCGCGACGCCCGGGTGGTTGTAGTACGAGCTGTCGGCCGACACCTCGTCGGCCGACTCCGAGCCGCCGTAGCTGTTGGAGACGAACTTGGCTCCCATCGCCACCGCCTGGTTCACCGCGGTGCCCAGGTCCTGGGTGCTGGCCGTGCTCGCCTCGACCAGCAGGATGGTGCAGTTCGGGCAGGTGGCGCTGACCATGTCCAGGTCGAGCGAGATCTCTCCGGCCCAACCGGTGTCGGGCGAGGGGTAGCTGGTGCCACCGTTCTCGTCCACCTTGCTGAAGCAGCCGTTGGCCGAGGTGCAGGCGGGCAGGCCGAACTGGCTGCGGTAGGCGGCCAGGTCGGACTCGGCGTTCGGGTCGTCCTGGGCGTCGACGATCGCCACCGTCTCGCCGGCGCCGTTGGCGGCGGCCGCCGCGGCGAGGTTGTAGGCGCTCTGGATGTCGCCGGGGCCGTAGCCGGAGACGGTGGCGTCGGCCGCCGCCGCGGCGTGCGCCAGATGGGTGCTGACGGTGTTTCCGCCGGTGACGTGCAGGGCGTTGCAGGCGAGGTACCCGGGCTGCTGCGGGACGGCGCAGGACCGGCTGAAGGTCACCTGGTGGTGCGCCCGGGCGGTCGCGTCCGTAGTGGCGGAGGCGGCCTGGGTGCCGAGGCCGAGACCGGCGATCGCCAGTCCGGTCACGGCGGTGAGGGCCGGCGTGATGCGCCGCGCCTTCGAGATCATGGGGGTACGCAAGGACGTGCTCCTCTGTGGAGTGCACCGTGGGGGGACCGTACGGGCGTGGGGTGCCCGCAGGTCGGCCGCGCCGGACCCGGCCCGCAGGCTCCGTGGGGGGACGCCTGGGGGCGGGTCGGTTAAGCGGTTGCGCAAGAGATTATGAGTGCATGCCCATGACAACAATGGGGCTCCCAGGAGACACGCAGAATCCACCCAGGACAGCGCCGCTCGGCCCCCGGACCTGCACCCTCCTCCGCAGCTCCTCCACTGACGGCCCGACAGAACCGGGCGGCTCCGGCGTTCCGCGGACGGACCGGCGTACCACGGCCGGTCCGTCCGCAGCCGGGCCCGGCCGGCCCGGTCCTGTCCCCGGCCCGGTGTCGGGTTGCAGCCTCAGCGCCGTGTCAGCGGCCGGAGGAAGTCGACCACTTCGGTGTGGCCGAAGTGCTCCGCCCAGCCCAGCGGCGTGTCGTCGAACCTGGCGTCGCGAGTCGTCGGGTCGGCGCCCAGCCCGACCAGCAGGCGCACGCCGGTCACGTCGTCCGCGGCCGCTGCCTGGTGCAGTGCGGTCTCCCACGGCTGTTCGAGGGGGACGTCGCCGCGGCCCAGCGCATTGATGTCGAAGCCGAGGTCCACCAGCAGGGGGACGGCACGCCAGGCCCTGCGGGCCGCCGCCCACACGATCAGCCCGGGCCGCTGCCCGCGGGCGGCGCCGGCGTGCGCGCGCAACCGCCCGACGGCCTCCTCCTCCCCCGCCAGCGCTGCCGCGACGAGCGCATCGACACCGTCGGCCGGGGACCAGGGAGCCCCGTGCGCGCCCAGGTACGCCAGCACCCGGCTGCTGCCGCACAGCGCGGCCAGGCGAACCGGGGTGGTGCCGTCCCAGGCCCGCAGGTGCGCCGGACGGGCGTCGGGGAAGCGGAACGCGGCGCGCAGGTCGGCACAGTCGGCGAGCAGCCGGACCCGGGCGACGAGGTCGTGGGTGACGGCCCACCAGAGCTGATCGGCGATCAGGTCGGCGGGCGACGGAATCGCCTCGCCCAGGCGCGCCCGCCACGGCCCGCCGCCGCCTTGGCCGGCACCACGCCCGAGGCCGTGTTCGACCAGCAGGCGCAAGTGGTCGTCGGCGGCGCCGAACTGGCGGTTGTACAGTGCCTGGGCGTCGTTGGGATCGGCACCGGCGGACAGCAGGGTGCGGGCCAGCACCTCGGCCCTCGGGTGGGCCGGCTGCCCGCCCTCGCCGCCGCCCAGCGCACCGGCCAGCGCGGTGAACGGCGAGGTCAGGCCGTGCCACAGGTAGCCGGCGTTCGGGTCGGCGCCGTGGTCGAGCAGCAGGCGGGCGGCCCGGACGACCGCGTCCGGGCCGAGGGCGGGGTCGTGCCGGGCGTAGGCGAGGTACAGGATCGGCTCCCACGCGAACGGCCCGCCCTCGACGGTGGCCAGGGTCGGCTCCGCGGCGAGCAGGACGGCGAGCGCGTCGGCGTCGGCCGCGGCCGCCGCCGCGTGCACGGAGTCGGCGGTGAGCTCGGGGTGGGCAGCCAGCAGTGCGGCGGCCCGCCGCCAGCGATCCGGTTCGTCGTCGCGGCCGTACCGCAGACAGGCCAACAACAGGAACTCGTCGGCGCGCGAGACCGCCGCCTCGACCTGGTCGGGGACGCGGCGGTAGTGCCGGATCGTCTGCACGTGCCGCTTGAGCGCGGCCCACGACGGGAACCCGTGGCGGCGGGCGAGGACCAGGTGGGCACCGGCCAGCGACACCGGGTGCGGCCCGTCCGGATGGTGGGCGCCCACCAGGGCCAGGGCCTCCGGCACGCCGGACCTGGCCCGGTCGCGGAGGTCCTTGGCCTGCTTGCGCAGGTGCTCGAAGCTCGGGTCGTCGGGAAGACGCACGGTCGCCATGGCGACTCCTCTCATCGCCCGTGGTCCGCTGCGCCGGGCTGAAAGGAGGTACGAAACCACGCCGATGCCGTACCGCACAGCCGGGTGGGCTCGGCCCTGTCCGCGGACGGGTGGCGCCCCGGAGCGCCACTCGGAGTCTAGCCGGAGGACCCGTCACCGGCGCTCAGGCGTGGCGGGCCTGACGGAAGTGGGCCTGGTGAGGCAGCGCGCAACACCTTACGGACAGGCAGGTGGCGCACCTACACTGTGCCGATGGTGACATCGGGGGTTGTCTTCTACGCCTTCTTCGGATTGGGCTGGCTCCTGGCCGGCCTCGGGCACTTCGGCGGTCTGGTCACCGGAGTGGCCGGCACGCTGGGGCTGGTCCTCGCCCTGGCGCTGGTGCGGATCGCGCGACAGCAGGCGGCACAACTGGCCGACCAGGAGAGCGAGCCGCTGCTGCCCGCGAAGCGGCGGCGGTTCGCCCAGGTCAACGCCGTGCAGTGGTCGCTCATCGTGGCGGCCGCCGTGGGGTGCAGCGCCGGCAGGGTGCCCGAGTTGACCCTGCCGCTGGTCGCGATCGTGGTGGGCCTGCACTTCCTCCCACTGGCGCGGGTCTTCGACGACGCCCGGCTCATCACGCCGGGCGTGGTGCTGGCCGCACTGGGTGTGGCCGGCCTGCTGGCGTGGGCCGCGGACGCCTCTCGTGGCACGGTCTACACACTGGTGGGCGTCGGCTGCGCGGTGACCCTGTGGTCCACGGCCCTCTGGTCCCTTGTCGGCATACGGAGGGCTGCCGCCGAAGAGTCTGCCTGACGGCCCTTCCGGCAGGTGTCCGCCCCGCGACGCCCACGGTCGGGGGAGCCGGCCCTGTACTACGTTCCAGAATCAAGGGGCCCACATGAAGCCGACACCACCGCAGCCGCACTCGGATCCGGTGCGAACGCCGCAGACCCTCACCCCCGGCTACGTCCTCTGCTACGAGTGCGACGGGGACGGCTGGTGCCCCGGATGCCGTGGTCGCGGCTGGGTGCCCCGCCGGCCCGACGGGAAGAGCCGGTGCAGGGAGTGCGGCGCAACGAAGGTCTGCCCCATCTGCCGGGGCGGGGGCGAGTTGAGTGTGTCCAACCTGTCAGCGTACCAACGCGGCTACTACCCAGAACTGGACAGTGACTGACCGGGATTGGTCGCCGCCGGCGGCCCTCACCCGTCCTGGACCGCCCTCGGGCCGTCAGCACCGAGGGGAGCGCTCACCGCGGTTGGAGCGGCCCACGCCAGCAGCATCTGCAGCGCGTCGTCCGAGGGGGTTCCGGGCGTGGCGGCATAGGTGATCAGCGCCTGGCCCGGATCGTCCGCGGCGCGAAGCGTCTCGTACGTCAACTCCATCGCCCCGACCACGGGGTGGCAGAACCGCTTCGTCCCGGAGGTCTTGTCCTGCACCGGATGCTCGGCCCACCAGCGGGAGAACTCCTCGCTCCGCAGCGACAGTTCGCCCACCAGGGAGGCCAACTGCGGGTCGTCGGGGCGGCGGCCCGCCTCCAGGCGCAGGTAGGCGACGTTCTCGCGGGCGCAGGCGCTCCAGTCCGCGAAGAGCTCCTTGGAAGCAGGGTTGAGGAAGGTGATCCGGGCGATGTTGCGCTCGCCGGGCTGCAGGGCCGCGTAGTCGCCGAGGAGGGCGCACGCGGCCGCGTTCCAGGCGAGGACGTCCATGCGCCGACCCATCACCAGCGCGGGGACGTCCCGCAGTTCCGCCAACAGCCGCTGCAGCATGGGTCGTACCTGCTGCCGGTCCGGCCGGGGCGGCGGGTTGCGGCGTGCCGCCGGGGCCGGCTGGGCGAGGCGGTGCAGGTGCCGGGTCTCGTCCTCGTCCAGGAGCAGGGCCCGGGCGAGCGCGTCCAGGACGGCCGCGGAGGGGTTGGGCACGCGTCCCTGTTCCATCCGGGTGTAGTAGTCGACGCTCACGCCGGCGAGTTGGGCGATCTCCTCGCGGCGCAGGCCCGAGACCCGGCGCCGACCACCGAAGTCCGGCAGGTCGGCGTCCTCGGAGCGCAGGCGGGAGCGGCGGGTCCGCAGGAAGGCGCCCAGGGCGATCGTTGCACTCATACGGTGATTGTGCCCGTTCGCGCCCGCACTGTGCCTGGCCCTGCCAGGACCAGGCTCCGGGTCCAGCTCCGACCCCGGTCCCTGGCCCGGGCCGGGCCGGGCCGGGCCGGTCAGGGCCGGTCAGGGCCGGTCAGGGCCGGTCAGGGCCGGTCAGGGCCGGCCCGGCCCGGGCCGGGCCGGTCAGGGCCAGGCCGGTCAGGGCCAGGCCGGTCAGGCCTGACGGGTCGGCAGGATGATCGACTGGCGCAGGTTGACGTGCCGGGGGCGACTGACGGTGTACGCGACCAGGTCGGCGATGTCCTCGGCCCCGAGGGCGGGGATCGCGGTGAACATCCCGCCGAGTTGCTCGCGCAGCACCGGGTTGTCGATGTGCTCGCCGAGCTCGGTGTCGGTCAGGCCCGGCTCGACGGTGCTGACCCGCACGTCGCGCGGGCCCAACTCGGTGCGCAGCGCCGCGGACAGTTGGGTGAGGGCGGCCTTCGTCGCCGCGTACACGGCGTAGTCCGGGAAGAGGACGTGGGAGGCGATGGAGGAGACGTTGACCAGGTCGGCGGTGCGGCCGTCGGCGGCGGCCGCGGTGAGGTCCGAGGTGAAGGCCCGGATCACCCGCAGGGCGCCGGTGAGATTGGTGTCGATCATCCGGGTCCACTCGTCGAGCCGACCGTCCGCGAGCGGGTTGGGCAGCATCACTCCGGCCGTGTTCACCACCAGGTCGACCTGGCCGTAGGCGTCGTGGACGACCTTCGCGGCGGCGTCGACGGAGGCCTGGTCGGTGATGTCGGTGGTAACGGCCAGGGCTTGGCCACCCGCGGCGGTGAGTTCGGCGGCCAGCGCCTCCAGCCGGTCGGTGCGCCGCGCCAGCAGCGCGACGCGGGCGCCGCCCGCGGCGAGCAGGCGGGCGGTGGCCGCACCCATGCCGCTGGCGGCTCCGGTGACAACGGCGGTGCGGTCGGCAAGGGCGGGGTAGCTCACGGGTGCTCCTGGATCGATCGTGCGCGGGCCGGCCCCGGTGGACCGGCTGACTCCCCCGACGGGGCCGCTGTGCACCTACTCTTCGCCGAACCGGGACGGTGAACCAGAGCTCTGCCTTTCCTGGGTCTGCCAGGACCAGGCTGGACGGGGTGACCCGCTCGACAGTGGCCCGGAGCGGCCCGGAGCGGCCGGTTCAGGCTGACAGCCGGGCGAGTTGGCCGTCCCGTTCGCTCGCGTCCGGCGCGCCCGCCGGCGGGACCAGGCGGTGGGTGCGCTCCAGCCACTTCACCACGGGCAGCAGCGGTGCCTCCAACAGCGCGTCCCCACCCGGCGAGGTGAGGGCGAGCAACAGCACGCTGCGCCGCAGGACGGGGCCGGTGTCCTCGGGGCGCGGGACGGCCGGCCAGATCCGCACGTCGCCCTGACCGGACGGGCGGAAGGTGCCCTCCACCAGCAGCTCGCGGGAGAACACCCAGGTGACCGGGGTCTCGGTGTCCAGGTGGAAGGTGATGTGCACGGCGAACGGATCGCGGCTGCTGTAGGAGAACCGAGCGGGTACCGGGACGCTGCGCTCCGGGGAGAGCACCAGCTTCAGTTCGAGTTCCAGCTCCACCACGCTCGTGCGGTTGTCCATGTCGGCCGTTCCTCTCGATCGCTCACCAACCCCCGTGTGGGGCGGTACGACTGAAGAGAGCGGCCACGCACCCGACTCTTACACGCCTTCGGCAAACGAATGTTCAGCGACCGCATCGTCGGGGCAGCGCCCGTCCGGCTCGGGCCGCACGCCGCTGGACGGACCTCCGGGTCAACAGGTCCAAGGCGGTTGGCGACAGACCCGGATGGTTGACTCGGCGCATGCAAACGGATTCCGCTGAGGGCGATTGGCTGCAGCAACTCGTGGCAGCCACCGGAGGGCAGGCGGAGCAGACGCTCCAGGTGGACTGGGACCTCGTGGAGGAGCGGGTCGGATCCCGGTTGCCGAGCGACTACAAGCGTCTCGTCGAGCAGTTCGGGAAGGGGACCTTCGACGACGGGTACATCGATCTGCCCCTCCCCGACGAGTTGGTGACCTGGGCCCGGTTCCACGCCGACTCGGGCGTCCTGCCATGGGCCGGCAACGAGCAGGAGATGCGCCTGTGTTGGATCACCGACGGCGCCGACCCCGATGTCTGGCCGGTCTGCGTCATGGGCGCCGGCCAGCTGGGTACCGGTGACCGGTTCGACTGCACGGCGACCGAGTTGATCGTCCGGATGCTCACCGATCCGCACCACCCGTATGCCGTCCCGATCGACTACATCTCGCCCTGGTCCGCCGATCACACCTCGCACTGGTTCGTCCCCTTCGGCAGTCCGTACCGGTGGGAGTCCATCACGCCGCGGCCGCCCGGGGTGTAGCCGGGCGGCGAAATGCCGACGCCCCCGATCCCGCGCTGGCGGGATCGGGGGCGCTCGACGTACCGGCGGTCCGGTTTCAGGTGCCTCAGATGCTGAGGACCTGGCCCGGGAAGATGACGTCGGGGTTGGTGCCGACGGTCTTGACGTTCTTGCCGTACAGGGCGTCGACGGTGGTGTGGTGGGCGGCGGCGATGGCGCTCAGGGTGTCGCCGCTCTTGACGGTGTAGCTGCCCGTGCCGGTGCTGTTGGTGCTGGTGACGACCTTGTAGGTCTTGCGGTCGGCCTGGTGCTGCGGGGTCTGCTTGGTCACCGGGGCCTGGGCCGGCTGCTGGACGGGGGTGGTGTCCTGGGCCGGGGCCTGCTGCTGCACCGGGGCGGCCTGCTGGGTGGCGGCGCTCTTGGTGCTCGTGGTGGTGCTGCTGGTGGTGCTGGTGGTGTCGACCTGGGCGGGGGCGCCGCCGGCGGTCAGGCCGGCCTTGACCGAGCAGACGGGCCAGGCGCCGGGGCCCTGGTCGGCCAGGACCTTCTCGGCGATCGCGATCTGCTGGGCCTTGGTGGCCAGGTTCGCCTGCGCCGCGTACTGGGTGCCGCCGTAGGCGGCCCAGGTGGAGGAGGTGAACTGCAGACCGCCGTAGAAGCCGTTGCCGGAGTCGATGCTCCAGTTGCCGGTGCTCTCGCACTGCGCGACCGCGTCCCAGGTGGAGGCCGGGGCGGCCGAGGCCGAGTTCGCCGCGACGAGGCCCGCCACCGGAAGGGCCAGCATCGCGCCGCCCATGACAGTCATCCGGACCCGGTTGCGCTTCGGCGCAGTGGTGGTGGCAGTGGTGGCGGTGGTCTCGTTGCGGAAAGTCAAAGTGATCCCTCTCGACAAGGTCCCGGTGGGCGCACGGAACCACACCCCCCAACGGGGCTGCTGGTTCACGGTCCGCGTCCTGCGGACGGACGGCGGCGCATCCAACGCCTGCCGCACCGTCCCGGCCACCCGCAAGGAACTGCTGCCTCCGCCTGAGCGGTGGCGTGTCCCCCGGGCGGTCCCGGGTTGCGCTTGCTGCGCTGAGATCGAAGTTAGGCAACCACCCGCCCGGTATCAACCATTTCGGGATCCGCCCAGGTCAACCCCCGTTACCCACGGAAACCCGACCCCCCGAAATGGTCTGAACCAGCGAAAAATGCGCATCCCGGACACCCCGCACCACCCCCGCTGTGACCGACACCACCACCCACCACCCCCAAAACGTCAACGCATCGCACCGCAGGCACTACGCAACGCCACAATCCGCCCGCCCCGTGGCCCCCACCACACACCCGAGCCCCCGTCCCGACCCGCTGCCGACGCGCAGGCAGGCTCGGGAACTGTGCGGGGCATGCGCGGGCGGGTGCCCGCGCGCAGGATGGGCGAACGCCGACGCCGCACCGAGCACGGCGAAGCGGAGCCCGGGCCGTCCGGTACCGCCGGCGAAGCGTCGATCTCCCGGATCGACGCCGACGCGCCTGTTTAGCCCTCCGGTCCGCTCAGTGGACCGGGAGGTTCCATGGCTATCGGTGACGGGCCCATACTCTGCGGAGTCGACAGGGGAGGCGCCCCCACGTACTTGCTTTTCAAGTCCGCGAGAAGCGCCGCCACAGGTCGACCGACGAACCGACCGAGCTTGGGAACCGTCGGGCGGCAAGCAGCGCCGGCGCGATGGCGAGGAGAGGCCGGCCGACCGCGGCTGACACTGCCACCGCCGGGGCTCGGTTCCCGGCGCTCGCGTGGAGTACTCAACTGCCCGTCGTCACAGGCAAGACGGGCACTCGGGTCGGTGCAGGGCCACTGCGGAGCAGTGAACGGTGGCAGTCGGAATCAGGAGGGGATGTCATGTCGAGACGTGTGGTGGTCGCCGCAGCTGTGCTGATGGTGTCACTGGGGCTGACGGGAGCGTCCTGCTCGGGCACCCAGGGGCAGGAACAGGGGCAATCCCAGGGCCAAGGGCAGACCCACCAGCAGGGGCAAGGGCAGGGACAGGGGGGAAGCAAGCCGAAGACGCCTTCGACGACACCGGGCTCTCCTCCGTCGAAGCCCCGGGTGGCCAAGGGGCCGCTTGGCGTGACTGCGTGCAGCACTGCGGTCAACGGGACGGCCTGCACGGTCAAGGGGACGGGCTTCCTGCCGGACGAGTTGCTCACCCTGGAGTACGACACCGACTCGAACAACTCGGCCACCATCCAGGCCGATGACAACGGTCGGTTCGTCCATGAGCTGATCCTGTACGACTCGACGCTGCCCACGGTCCGCGTCAAGGTCACCGGCAAGGAGTCGCGGCTTTCCGCCTCCACGTCCTACAGGATCGTCGCCTAGGAGGAGCCAGCACGATGCTCGGATGCGGCGTGATGCCGCGCCTCCGCAGCAGGCGGCAGTACTTGTCGAAGTCGTCGCCCCGATCTGCGAACAGCCGCCGCGGTCTGCGGCGAGGCCGCCGCCGCAGACCGCGGACCGCGGACCGGTAGGACCGCCTCCGAGAGCGGTATGGGCTGGGTGACGTCCTGGGGGTTCCCGGCGTTGAGCGATGCAGGGGCGTACTTCACCTCATTCCGAAGTGATCATCAACTGACCCCTGTCCTGTCGTTCCGGGCGTCGCCGTTGCCGGCGGGCAGGTCGAGGGTGTCACCGGGTTCGAGCACCCGACTGGCCACGCCGAGTTTGTCGCACGCGGTGGTGAACGCCCCTGACGGGTCGTCGACCTGCTCGTACACCCCGACGGCGTGGAGGGTGTCGTAGTGGATCGGCACCGCGATCCGGGCACCCAGCAGCTGAGCTGCCGCAGCTGCCTGTGCGGGGTCGAGGTCGACGGGGAACGGGCTCGCGGGGTGCAGGTGCGGGAAGGTGCACATGGCTCCGTTGACCGGCAGGAAGACCGCGTCGAACGGGCCCAGGCGCTGGGCGATCTGCCACCAGTGCCCGTGGAAGAGGGTGTCGCCGCAGTGGAGGATTCGGCGACCGCCCGCCTCCACGACCCAGGACACCTGTGGTGCGCCCAGCCCGTCGACCGCGGGAACGGCGGTCGCGGTGAACGGCCCTGCGCTGACGCTCTGCCAGGGCTCCACGATCATCGCGGGCAGCTTGTGCTCGGCCAGGCCGGCCTCGGCGGCGGCGGTGTCCACGGTCTCGCGCGCGGTGCCCTCCGCGGGGGCGGGGCGCAGCAGGAGCCCGTCCGGGGCGAGGGCCGCGGCGAGGGCGGCCGCGTCGGTGTGGTCCTCGTGCAGGTGGGTCACCAGTGCCAGGTCGACCGCGCCCGCCGGCGGCAGGAGCTCGGTGCGCGGTGGGCCGATGATCTGGGCCAGTTGGGGCATCGCCGTGACCGCGTCGATGACGGCGCGTCCTCCGGCTGCCTCGATCTCGATTCCCGCCCAGCCCAGTCGTCGTATCCGCATCCTGTCGCCTCCTGCTCGTTTCGTTGGTCGATATGCGGCCGCGGGCGGGCAGTTGCCGCCGGCTCACCACGTCGGCGACTTTAGCTTACGATCGTTCGTATGTCATTAGCGCACGGGCGTTTGCTAAAGTTGGGCCATGCCCCGACGCTCAGCCGCAGAAGCCCGAGACACCCGGGCGAGGATCCTCGACCGCGCCGTGGCGATCGCCGCCCACGACGGCCTCGAAGGGGTCACCATCGGGCGCCTCGCCGACGACCTGGACATGAGCAAGGCCGGCGTCTACGGGCACTTCGGCTCCAAGGAATCACTGCAACTGGCCACCTTCGACGCCGCCATCGAGCAGTTCCGCCAGCTGGTTCTCGCCAGGGTGCCCCGCACCGCGACGGGCCTCGAACGCCTGCACCACCTGTGCGACGCCTGGATCGACTACCTCGAGCACGGCGGAATCGCCGAGGGCGGCTGCTTCCTCACTGCGGCGGCCACGGAGTTCGACGGCCGGCCCGGCCCGGTCCGCGACGCCGTCGCCCAGGCCGCCGGCCGCTGGCTGGCCCACCTCGAGCACCTCGCCGCGGCGGCGGTCGAGGCGGGCGACCTGCCGCCGAACGCCGATCCGGCCCAGATCGCCTTCGAGCTCAACGGCATCGCCATGTCCGCCAACCAGGCCATCCAGCTCCAACGCGACGATGCCGCACCCCAACGCGCCCGCCGCGCCATGCGCCGTGCCACCGAAGGGCATTGAGGCCTGTCCAGCCTGGACTGACGGGTCGCGGCGCCGGCCTGGACCACGGTGGGAGTGCCCGCGCACATCGGCGCCATGATCAGCAGCGGCAGGGCGGGGAGCAGGTGGCCAAGGGACCAGGGTGGCCGGTTCCGCACCACCGTTCACCATGACCTCCGCGATCGCGCGAGCCTGTCGCAGCGCCGTGACGATCGCGCCGTCCCTCAGGAGTAGGGCAATCGCGACCGGGCCACGGCCATGCCCGAAGAGTGTCGCGAACGGGCGCCGGTGTCCTAGTGTTTCAGTGTGACCGACCAGATGGAGTCGTCAACATCCTTTACTACCAATAAACATGAGTTACCGTCAGGTGGCCGGAGCGTCCTTCGGGGAGCATTCGCGATCCTGGACGTCCTGCAAGTAGCGGGTGAGGCCGGGCCGACCGAACTGGCCCGAGCAACGAACCTGCCGAAAGCCAGCGTTCACCGCCTGTTGCAGCAGTTGCACGAGCTGGGCGCAGTGGAGAAGCGGAACGGGCGGTACTCCATGGGCCCGCGCGTGCACTCGCTGGCCCGGTCCTGGCACCCCAGCCCGGCGCTCATGGCGGCGATCCGCGAACCGCTGCCCCGCCTGGCGCGGGCAACGGGGGCCTGTGTCGGTGTCGGGGTCTGGGTCCACGGGCACGTGGTGCTGGTCCGCGGGGTGCCGGGGGAGGTGATCGGGTTGGCCCCGCAGGACCAGTCCGGAGCCACCTGGCCGCGCCACACGGCCGCCGCGAAGGCGCTGCTCGCCTGGCAGCCCGCACCACCACGGCCGGCCGACGTGGTCCTGAGTGCGCAAGAGGCTCAGGCCGTCCGCGAGCGTCGGGTCGTGTTCGACCGCGAGGAGGTCGTCGAAGGCGTGGCCTGCGTCGCGGTGCCGATCATGCACCCCACCGGCCGCCGGCCCGTCGCAGTCCTGGCCGCCATGGTCCGGCCCGACGAGTCCCTCCCCCGGTTGGCCAGGACACTGCGCCGGGTCGGTGACGGGATAAGTACCGCCCTGCCTGCTTTCCAGGGCCGAATCGACGGCAACATCCCTGGTGCTAGCCACTGAACTCCGCCACACCTGCTCCGCGCAGCCGCACGGATCTTCGGACATCCCACGCTGTCCGAGGCGACGGCCCTCGCGATTCCCCGCCCACCGATCAGGCCGGAGGCCACCAGCATGGAGATTTGGACCGCCGCCTCGGGGATCGCCGCCGTCGTCTCCACGGCCTACACGGTTGCGACCTACCATCGGAAGCAGCCGGCCGACAGACAGGCACCCACTGCGCCACCGAGTTCGCCACCTCGGTCTGCTCCCCCTGTCCCGTCCGTACCCACCGGACCGCAGTGGCGGGATGCCGGTGCCCTGACCCTGTGGGGTGCGGTCGCCTTCACGCTCTACAGGGGGGCCGGCGGAGCCGACGGCATCCATCGCGCCATGGCCTACGCCCTCTTCCTCCTGGGGCCGTTCAGCTCTGCTGCAGCCTTGAGCATCCCCGCGCGAAAGGGCACGCGGCCACCGGTCCCGGGATACATGCAGCGCCACCCCTGGCAGCGGCTGGGGGCGGCGATCGGAATCACCGCCTTGTGGGCCCTGCCCACCATCGGCCTCTTGTGGATCGAGGTGGTTGTCCCGCCGCCGGACGGTGGCACCGACTTCCTGCCCGATTGGCTCTTCCCCTGTGTCTCGGCCTTGGTGGGATACGCCGCGGCCCGCGTCGGTGTGACCCTGAAGCGCAAGTGGGCACCCCGCTGATGAGCACTCCTCAGCGCCGCCTACGGCCCGTCGCCGTGGCGCGAAGCCGCCACCTCCCGCATGCCCGCGCCACCGGGCGCCGGGTCCTGAGTGGGAGCACTCGCCCCAGTGCCGGCGGTTTCGGATCCCAGTTTGCCGGTCAGGCTGGTTGGTGCCGTCAACCAACCTGATTTGCCGCACAGTTGGGATCTTCCGTGAGTGATCCAGCTATCTCCCAGGCACGGCTTGAGAGCGTGGCCCTGACAGCCTTCGCGCACGTGATCCGCCACTACGGGATCCGACTGGGCGCACCGGCCGACCGGGACGATGCACGGCGGCAACTCGACCTGATCGATGAGGCCGTTCGCCGCACCAGCGCGAGGGAGATCAGCTACCGGGACGACGACGGAAAACTTCTCCGCTTCGAAGTCACGATCATGGACGCGCTGCGTCTGCAGCGCCGGCACCTCGCCGGCTACCTCCTGGACCACACGGTCGGATCTGCCGTCACGCGCCTCGAACAGGCCGTTGACGAGATGGGGCAGCCGAATGCCGCGGAGGCGAGTGCCGTTCACGGAGCCATCAGAGACCTCACTGAGGCGCAGATCCTCCGTCAGCAGGAAGCCGAAGTGAACACCGCCGAACTCGAACGCCAGATCCGGATAGCCGAGCTCAAGGCTTCGCTGGCCGACCGGCGCCGCGATCGCTGGTTCACCCGAGAGACCGTCGCGGCCCTTGTCGGCGCGGTGCTCCTGTTGGGCTTCGGCACTGCACTCACCGTGTTGATGTTCCAGAAGACTCAGCCGTCCGAGATTGTCAGTAGCGCCTTTCTGATGATCCTGGGCTTCTTCTTCGGCCAGGGCTCCAGAGGGGGCAGCCGCAAGGACGAATCCTGATCAGGCAGGGCGAAACCCGACGGGCACGTCTCAGGCGGTCGCGGCAATGGCCCGGATGACGGCCGTGATCGCCGGAGAGGGGCGGCCGGGGAGTCGGGCGACGAGGACCCGGCGGGTTTCGGGAGGTGCGCCCTCGACGCGCAGCAGGCTCACCCCGGGCGGCAGCACCGGCGCGAGCCCCGAGGGGACCGTGGTCACCCCGAAGCCGCCGGCGACCAGTTGAAGCTTCGTCAGCCAGTCGCGCGCGGAGTGCACGATGCGCGGCCGTCCGGGCAGGCCGGGCCAGACGCCGAGCAGGGGCTCGGCGTTCGACGCCGGGGTGGCGATCCACCGGGCGTCGACCAGGTCGTCGACGTGCACCGCGGTGCGGCCGACGAACTCACCGGTCGACGGCACCGCCACGACCAGTTCGGTCTCCGCCACGGTCTCGGTGTGCAGGCGCGGCGACTCGCTGTCCAAGGGTCGGTGAGGCGGGCGGGACGTCAGGACGGCGAGGTCGATCGAGCCCGCGCGCAGGGCCCGGATCAGGGAGGGGGTGGTGCCCTCGGTGGTCGTGACCGTGATCTGCGGGTCGGTCGCCGCGAGGCGGGTGAGTGCGGGCGGCAGGAGGGCCGCACCCGCGCTCAGGAACAGCCCGAGCCGCACCAGTTCGGCGCGCGGGACGGTGCCGTTGAGGTCGTGCTCGGCCGCCGTCAGGCAGTCCAGGATCGTGCGCGCGTGGCGCAGCAGGGTCAGCCCGGCGGGGGTGAGCCGCACTCCGTCGGGGCGCCGTTCGAACAGCGCCGTGCCCGCGCTTCGTTCGAGGGAGGCGGCCTGGCGCGAGACCGCCGACTGGGTGTAGCCGAGCTGATTGGCTGCCGCGGTGAAGCTGCCGGACTCGGCGATCTGCCGCAGGACCCGTAGTCCCGTGCTGGAGATGTCCATGCGTCATACGCATACCACGGATGCGTGATCGTCGCTTCCCGCATGGTGGCACGACTCCTAGTGTCGGTCCTGAAGAACCCCGACGAACACGGACGAACACGGAGGCCATCACGTGCGAGCAGCAGTTCTGACGCAGTTCGGCGCCCCGCTCACGGTGCGGGA
This sequence comes from Kitasatospora sp. NPDC058965, assembly GCF_042741245.1. NCBI lineage: Bacteria > Bacillati > Actinomycetota > Actinomycetes > Kitasatosporales > Streptomycetaceae > Kitasatospora > Kitasatospora sp. NPDC058965. The sequence goes on along the minus strand of NZ_JBHYKG010000094.1, from coordinate 12,049 downwards.
GGTGCCCGACCCCGAGGCCGGCGGCGGCGAGGTACTGGTCGAGGTCCTCGCCGCCGCGGTGGCGCCCTACGCGGCCGAGGTCTTCGGCGGCCGGCGGAACTACCCCCTGGTCCCGCCGGTGGTGCCCGGGATCGGCGGCGTGGGACGGGTCGTCCGGGTGGGCCCGGACGCCACCCGGCTGCGGGTCGGCGACCTGGTGTGGTGCGACTGCACGGTGCGCTCGCGGGACGACGCGCTGGCGCCCGACATCACGCTCCAGGGCTGGAGCTCCCGCGGCGAGGGCGGCGCGCGGCTCGCCGAACACCTGCACGACGGATCGTTCGCCGAGCTCATGCGGATCCCGACGGAGAACGCCTACCCGCTGCCCGCGGCGGCGGGGGACGACCCGGCCCGCTGGGCCGCGCTCGGCGTGCACGTCATCCCGTACGGCGGGCTGCTGGCCGGCGGGCTCGCCGCCGGCGAGACGCTGCTCGTCAGCGGGGCCACCGGCAACCTCGGCAGCAGCGCGGTCGCGGTCGCGCTCGCCATGGGGGCGGGCCGCGTGGTCGCCCCGGGCCGCAACCGGGCCGCGCTCGACCTGCTCGCCGACCGGTTCGGTCCGCTCGTGCGGCCGGTCCCGCTCAGCGGGGACGAGGCCGCCGACCGTGCGGCGATGTCCGCGGCGGCCGAGGGCCCGATCGACGTGGTGATCGACCTGCTACCGCCGAGCGCACCCAGTGCGGTGGCGCGCACGGCGGCCATGACTGTGCGCGAATACGGCCGCGTCGTCCTGATGGGCGGCGTCGGCATGCTCGGCGGCGGCGACCTCGCCCTCCCGTACCCGTGGCTCATGCGCAACTCGGTCACCGTGCGCGGCCAGTGGATGTACCCGCGGACCGCGAACGTCGGCATGGTCCGACTCCTCGCCCCGGAACGGGTCCGGTCGTTCGGCCTCGACGCCGTCAACGACGCCGTCGCCCACGCCGCCTCGCACGGCGGCCCGTTCGACCGCACCGTCCTCACCCCGCCGGCCCGCTGAGCAGACCGACCGATCCGGCACACTGGTCCGATGGACCACGGGGCGGGGCACGGCGAGAGCAGTTGGGACGAGGACGGGGTTCTCCGGGCCGCGTTGAGGCGCACGGCCGAGGAACTCGGTCTCGTCCTGCAGGAGTCGGACCAGGATTGGGGTCGCCTCGCGGAGTACGTCGACGTGGGGAGCGGCAAGCGGGTGCTGGTGCGCCCGCCCTCTGACCGGGAGCGGGGCTTCCGGGCGAGCCTCCACGACCACGGCACCCTCATGGCCTACGGGTGGACCGCGGACCTGGCCGAGGTGGTCACGGCGACGGTGGCGTGGCTGGCCGGCCTGGGTCTGGAGGAGACCCGGGCGCGCGCCCCGTTCGTCGAGTTCCGGCCCTGGGCCCTCGCCCACGAGCGGGAGCCGTTCGGTGCGGTCGAGTTGGCGTGGTGGTCCAAGCTCGACCGGATCCACGTCCCGCCCTACGACCGGCACCCGCGCGCCCACGCCCTGCTGGCGGCGGCCTACGCCCAACCGGCGCTCCGCCGGCTGATGCCGGTCAACAGCCACTTCGACCTCTGGTTCGCCACGAGCCGTACGGAGTACCGGACATCACGGGCCGGGTACGTGATCCGCCCGAACGACGAGGGGCGCTACGGGGTGTGGCACGGCGGCGAACTGCTCTCCCGCTTCGAGACGCCGGAGGAAGCGGTCGCCCTCGTGGTGTCCGCCGTTCCGGAGGGGCTGGGTCCGGCGAGCTGAACGGACGGAAGACCGGTGCCGGCCGGGACCGGGCCGTCAGTCGACGCAGGGCACCTGGTCCCCGCTCGGGGGCCCGGCGTCGGCAGGGCCGGTCAGGATCTGCTGCGCCTTGCCCGGGTCCGCCGTCAGCCGGTTGCCCTGCACGTGGACGGGCAGGGTCGAGGCCGTCGACTTGTTCTGCGTGAAGGCGGGGACCTGACGCACCAGGTCGACCGGGCTCCAGCCCTGGTCCACCACCAGGTCGTCCTTCAGGGCGCCGTACAGCGCCGACAGCTTCTCGGCGTCCGCCAGCACGCCCTCGCTGCGCAGCTTCTGCAGCACACCGGCGAGGAACGCCTGCTGCCGCCGGGTCCGGGCCAGGTCGGAGCCGTCGGCCACGCCGTGGCGCTGCCGCACGAAGGCCAGCGCCTGGGCCGGACCGAGCGCGGACGGCCCGGCGGGCAGGTGCGCGCCGCTCCACGGGTCGTCCACCGCGTGGTTCAGGCAGACCGGCACCGGGCCGACCGCCTGCGCGACCCGGTAGAACCCGGTCATCGACAGCTCCGCGAAGTGGTCCACCGGGATCCCGGCCAGCTGCTGCACCGACCGGATCAGCGCCGTCCGGCCGGCCTCGCGCGCCTGCCAGCGCAGCTCGGTGCCGGAGAGCCCCTGGCCGCGCAGTCGGCTCGCCGCGGCGGCCTCGGCGGCGGGGTAGACCTGGTTGATCGTCGTTCCCGGGCTGACCAGCACGTCCCGGGGGATGGAGAGCTGACGCACCGTCCCCCCGCCGGCCGGGATGTGCACCAGCATCAGGGTGTCGGTCGTGTCCAGGTCGTCCGACCCGGCGTGCAGGTCCCCGCGCCGCAGGTCCGCGGAGACCGGCCGGCCCTGGGCGTCGGTCGTCGACTCCAAGCCGATCAGCAGGATCGTCACCCCGTGGTCCAGGGGCGCCGGTGCGCCCTGCGAGGCGGTCGTCAGCGCCGCCGAGGTGCGCCCCGGCACCCCGCCCGAGGCCGCAACGGTCAGCGTGCTCGCCCCCACCGCGACGACCACCGTCAGCGCGCTCGCCGCGATCACCGCGCGCCGGCGTCCCCGCCTGCGCCGCCGCCCCTGCGCCAGGCCGCCCTCGACCAGTTGCGCCGCGCCGTCCGTCCCGAGTCCGTCCGCCGCCCGCCCGAAGACGGCGCTCAGCCGTGCCTCGAACCGCTCGTCCTCGCCCTTGCCTGCTCCGTGCGCGCTCACTGCCCCACCAACTCCTCCAGGTCGCTGCCCAACAACTCCCGCAACCGCGCCAGCGCCCGGGTGCACCGGCTGCGCACGGCCGCCGAACTGTCCTTGACGATCGCCGCCGTCTCCTGGATGCTGCGGTCCTCCCAGTACCGGAGCACCACCACCGCCCGGTCCCGCGGCGGCAACTGCGCCAGCGCGGCGACCAGCGCCAGCCGCAGCGCCGCGTCCGACTCGCGCGCGACCACCTCCGGCAGCACGTGGCTGGGCCGCTCGCTGCTGCTCCGCCGACGCTGGTGCGACAGGTAGGCGCGGACCAGCACGGTCTGCGCGTAGCCCGCCGGATTGTCGATCCGCCCGGCCCACCCCGGCCGGTGCAGCCGGTGCCACTGCCCGTACATCCGCCCGAGCGTCTCCTGCACCAGGTCCTCGGCGAGGTGCCCGTCGCCGCCGGTCAGGAAGTACGCCGACCGGTAGAGCTGCCCGGACCGGGCCGTCGCGAACGCAACGAACTCCTCCTCCACGGCTGCTCGCCGTCCAGCTGTCCCCACTGCCGCCTCCGTCCTCTCGCGGTGTCCGCCCTATGACGGGGTGGGGCCCGGTGGATGTTTCACACTATTTTCGATCACCTGGTGGCCGCGGGACGCGCCGCCCTCCCCGGTGCCCGACCGACCCGGCCCGCCCTGCTCCGGCGAAGTGTTGGGCCCGCGGCCCGCGCGTAGCCTGGGAAGTGGGAAGCAGGAGAGCGATGGGAGAACGTCATGACTGTCGTCTTGTCCCTCCGTTGGCCGGGCACCAAGCCCGAGCAGTACGACGCGGTCCGCGAACTGGTCCGCTGGGAGGAGGAGACGCCCGACGGCGCCGTCCTCCACGTGGCCTGGTTCGACGCGGACGGCCTGCAGGTCATCGACGTGTGGAACTCGGCGGACGACTTCAACCGCTTCATGGAGGAGAGGCTGGCCGCGGCGATCGAGAAGGTCGGCATCGAAGGGCAGCCGGAGATCACGTTCAACCCCATGCACCGCCGGTTCGTCGCCGCGGGCGTGACGGGGGCCGCGTCCTGACCCCGGCACCCGGCGGAGCGTAGCGGGGCGGCCGAGCAACCGGTGCCACGGCGCCCCGGGGGGCCTGTGGCGACCGCGGTCGGGCAGGCCGCGGCGCAGGAGGTCCGGGTCGACGGCGCCCTGCGGAGGCCCTCGGCCGCTCCCGACCGACCCGCCGTCAGTTCTCGGCCTCCACCACCTGCTCGCACCAGATGGTCTTGCCGTGCGGGCCCTGCCTGGTCCCCCAGTGCTCGGTGAGCTGGGCCACGAGCAGCAGGCCGCGGCCGCCCTCGTCGAACATCCGGGCCCGGCGCAGGTGGGGGGCGGTGTTGCTGGCGTCGGAGACCTCGCAGATCAGCGTGCGGTCGTGGATCAGCCGCAGCTCGATCGGCTCGACGCCGTACCGGATGGCATTGGTGACGAGCTCGCTGACGACCAGTTCGGTGACGAAGGCGGCCTCCGCCAGGCCCCACTCCGACAGGCGCCGCACCGCGTCCGCCCGGACGGTGGCGACGGCCGCGAAGTCGGCCGGTACCGCCCAGGTCGCGATCCGGGCGGGGTCGAGGCGACGGACCTGGGTGAGCAGCAGGGCGGCGTCGTCGGCGGGGTGGTCCGGCAGCAGCGCGCGGACCACCTGCTCGCAGCGGGCCTCCAGCGAGCCGTCCGGGCTGCTGGTCAGGAGGTGGCGCAGCAGGTCGAGGCCGGTGTCCAGGGTGCGCTGCCGGGAGGTGACCAGGCCGTCGGTGTAGAGGGCGAGCAGGCTGCCCTCGGGCAGCACGGTCTCGACCGCCTCGAAGGGCAGCCCGCCCAGGCCGAGCGGGGGGCCGGCGGGCAGGTCCAGCACGGTCGTGGTGCCGTCGGGGTGGACCACTGCGGGTGCGGGGTGCCCGGCGCTGGCCAGGGCGCACCGGCCGGACACCGGGTCGTAGACGGCGTACAGGCAGGTGGCGGCGATCTCTCCGGCCGTCCCCGCGTCCGGATCCGTCGTGGTGTCGGCGGCCAGCCGGATGACGAGGTCGTCGAGCTGGGTGAGCAGTTCGTCGGGGGCGAGGTCGACGTCGGCGAGGGTCCGCACGGCGGAGCGCAGTTGGCCCATGGTCGCGGAGGCCTGGATGCCGTGTCCGACCACGTCGCCGACCACCAGCGCCACCCGGGTGCCGGACAGCCCGATCACGTCGAACCAGTCGCCGCCCACCCCGAGCCGTTGGTCGGCCGGCAGGTACCGGAAGGCCGCCTCGACCGCGGAGTGCTCCGGCAGGCGCTGCGGCAGCAGCGTGTGCTGCAGGGTGAGGGCCGTGCTGTGCTCGCGGGCGAAGCGGCGGGCGTTGTCCAGCGCCGCGGCGGCCCGGGCGACCAGTTCCTCGGCCAGCGCCCGGTCGCCCTCGGTGAACGGCTCGGGGTGCTGGGAGCGGACGAAGTCCACCACGCCCAGGGTGGTGCCCCGGGCGACCACCGGGACGGCGATCCAGGAGTGGAACCCGTACGTGCGGCACTTGGCGGCGCGGGCGGGGTCCTTCGCCAGCCAGGCCGCGACGGCCGCGTCCTGCTCCTGGTGCAGCCCGGAGCGACCGGTGGCGAGGCTGCGGAGCTGGGGCGAGTCCTCGGGGTAGAAGTCCGCGTCGCCGACCCGGACCACGGACTCCGGCGCGCCCGCCCGCACGGACCGGTGGGCCACCCGGCGCAGCACGGCGCCGGTGACCGGCCCCGGACGCGGCTCGTCGCCCCGCATCATGCCCTCCAGCAGGTCGACGCTGACGAAGTCGGCGAGCCGGGGCACCGCGACGTCCGCCAGTTCCTGCGCGGTGCGGACGATGTCCAGGGTGGTGCCGATCCGGGTGCCGGCGTCGTACAGCAGCCGCAGCCGTTCCTGGGCCTCCTCGGCCCGGTCGGCCACCACCCGCAGCTCCGTGGTGTCCCGCAGGGTCGCCACCAGTCCGCCGGGCTCGCCGCGGTCGCCGGTCGGCCGCAGGTTGACGGCGAGCAGGCGGTCCCCGGACCGGTGCACCTCGTCGGTGAGGATCCGCCCGGACCCGAGCAGCTCGGCCGTGGCCGGGTCGAGGCCCAGTTCGTCGAGCCGGCGGCCCTCCGCGCCGGGGCGCAGGCCGAGCAGCTGCTTCGCCTCGTCGTTGGCCAGCACCAGCCGCCGGTCGGCGTCCAGGATCAGCACGCCCTCGCGGACGGCGTGCAGCACGGCGTCGTGGTGCTCGTACATCCGGGTCATCTCGACCGGGCCGAGACCGTGGGTCTGCCGGCGCAGTCGACCGCTCACCAGGACCGCCCCGCCGGCGGAGAGCGCCAGCGCGCCCGTCGCGACGCCGATCAGGACCGGCAGCTGGCGGTTCACCGTGGCGCTGATGTTCGTGGTCTGCACGCCCGTGGTGACGAGTCCGACCACCTTGCCGTTCGCGTCCTGGACGGGGACGAGCGCCCGGACGGCGTTCTGCGGGTAGCCGGTGAAGACCTCGGTGAAGGACTGTCCGGCCACGGCCCGCTCGATGTCGCCCTGGGCGCGCTGGCCGATCAGTGCGGGCACCGGGTCGGTGTACCGGATCCCGGCGGTGTTGAGCACGTCGACGAAGTCGACGCCGGACTGCTGCTGGGCGGCCAGGGCGAGCGGCGCGAGCAGCGCCGTGGGGTCGGGCGCCTGCAGCGCCTGGACCAGTCCGGGGGCGTGCGCGAAGCCCGCCGCGACGGCGAGCGACCGGTGCCGGGCGTCGTTCTGGGCGTCGTTGCTGGTCTTGAGCACCAGCACCGTGACGGCGATCCCGGCGAGCAGCAGCAGGACGGTCAGCTGCCAGAGGAACGCCTGGCCGGCCACGGTGTGCAGGCCGAAGCGCGAGGGGGGCCGCGCCCCTGCGGGTCGGTCGCCGGTCGGCTGCTTGCCCATACGCCATTTCTACCCCCACCGCTCCGGGGTCGGCACACGGTGGCGCCGGTGCCGGCGGGGCGGGGAACGGGGTCCGGGAGGACCTCGGAGGCCGTGGGACCGACCCGGTACGAGGACCCCGGCGTGGCTAGGGCCCGCCTCCGGGCGAGCAGTTCCCGGCGTCCCGCGCGCCGGCGCAGCCGCAGGTCACCCCGTCCCCTTGTCACGCCGACGACAACCGCGGCGCCCGGGCGTGTCACGGCGCTCACTAGGGGCCCCGCCCGGCCGCTCGAATACTGGGCCGACCATGACACGTTCCCAGGTCTCCCCCACCCCCGCCCCGCCCGCCCCCGCACCGGCCGACCGTGCCCGGGAGCGGATCGCGCTGCTGCTCGATCCGGGGTCCTTCACCGAGCTGGACGCGCTGGTGCGCCACCGCAGCACGGCGTTCGGGACGGCGGGGCGGCGGCCGGCCGGGGACGGGGTGGTCACCGGGTACGGGACGGTGGACGGGCGGCCGGTCGCGGTGTTCGCGCAGGACGCGAGCGTGTTCGGCGGGAGCATGGGGGAAGCGTTCGGCCACAAGGTGCTGAAGGTGATGGAGCACGCGCTGCGCACCGGGTGCCCGGTGGTCGGTCTGAACGACGGGGGCGGCGCCCGGATCCAGGAGGGGGTCGCCGCGCTGGCGCTGTACGCGGAGGTGGTGCGGCGCAACGTCCGCGCCTCCGGGGTGGTGCCGCAGCTGTCGCTCGTCCTGGGGCCCTGCGCCGGCGGGGCGGCCTACTCCCCCGCGCTGACCGACTTCACCGTGGTGGTGGACGGCCGGTCCCGGATGTTCGTCACCGGACCCGAGGTGGTCCGCGCGGTGACCGGCGAGGTGGCCACGGCGGAGCAGCTGGGCGGCGGGCGGACCAGCGCCGCGATCAGCGGGACGGCCCACTACCTCGCCGCGGACGAGGCGGACGCGATCGACTTCGTCCGGGTGCTGCTCTCCTACCTGCCCGGCAACAACTGCGACCCGCCGCCCCGCCACCCCGTCCGGGACGAGCCCGGCATCACCGCCCGGGACCGGGAGTTGGACACCCTGCTGCCCGACACCGACCAGCAGGCGTACGACATGCGGGAGGTGCTGCACCGGGTCCTCGACGACGGTGACCTGCTGGAGATCCAGGAGCTGTTCGCCCCCAACCTGGTCTGCGGGTTCGGCCGGGTGGCCGGTGAGAGTGTCGGCGTGGTGGCGAACCAGCCGCTGCACGGTGCCGGGGCGCTGGACATCGACGCCTCCGAGAAGGGCGCCCGGTTCGTGCGGTTCTGCGACGCCTTCGGCATCCCGCTGCTGACCTTCGTGGACGTGCCGGGCTACCTGTCCGGGGTCCGCCAGGAGCACGCGGGCATCGTGCGGCGCGGTGCCAAGCTGCTCTACGCCTACGCCGAGGCCCAGGTGCCGCTGATCACCGTGGTGGTCCGCAAGGCGTACGGCGGCGGGTACGCCGTGATGGGCTCCAAGCACCTGGGCGCGGACCTGAACCTGGCCTGGCCGACCGCGCGGATCGCCGTGATGGGGGCGCAGGGCGCGGTGACCGTGCTGCACCGGGCGGCGCTGCGCGAGGCGGACGACCCGCAGGCGCTGCGCGAGAAGCTGGCCGAGGAGTACGAGGCCACCGTCGCCACCCCCTACCTGGCCGCCGAGCGCGGATACCTGGACGCCGTGATCGCCCCGCACGAGACCCGGCGCCAGATCGTCCGGGGCCTGCGCGCGCTGCGCGGCAAGCGGTCCGATCCGCCGCTGCGCCGCCACGGCAACATCCCGCTCTGATCCCCGGCCGATCCCCCGCGCCACGCCCTGCTGGTCCCCGGCCGATCCCCCCACGCGACGCCACGGCAGCCGCCACCCGCGCTGTCCGCCGCCCCGATCCGATGGAGCCCCGATGGCCCTCTCCCCCACCGCCCCGCCCGGCGCGCACCTGGCCCACTGGGCCGCCGAGCGCGGCTCGCACCGCGCCTTCACCCACGTCGACTTCTCCGCACCCGGCGGGGTCGGCCGCCACCACTCGGTCAGTTGGCAGCAGTTGGCGGACCGGGTGGGCCTGCTGGCCGGTCGGCTGCGCGAGGCCGCCGCGCCCGGCGACCGGGTCGCGCTGCTGCTGCCGCAGGGCCTGGACTACGTGACCGGCTTCCTCGGCTGCCTGACCGCCGGGGTGGTCGCGGTGCCGCTCTTCTCCCCCGACCTGCCCGGTCACGCCGACCGGCTGGCCGCCGTGCTGGCGGACGCGGAGCCGTCGTGCGTCCTCACCGACGGCGCCACGGCGTCCGCCGTCGCCGACTTCCTCGCCCGGCACGGCATCGCACCCGGCGCGCTGCTCCAGGTGGACCGGACCGGCAGCGGCCGCCCGGCCGACCCGGTCGCCTTCGCCGACCCCGCGCCGGAGGAGACCGCCTACCTGCAGTACACCTCCGGCTCGACCCGCTCCCCGTCGGGGGTGATGGTCAGTCACGGCAACCTGGCCGCCAACGCCCGCCAGGCCCTCCGGGCCTTCGACCTGCACGCGGCGCGGACCACCGCGGTGAGCTGGCTGCCGCTCTTCCACGACATGGGGCTGGTGCTCGGGGTGGCCGCACCGCTGATCGGCGGCTTCCCCTCGGTGCTGATGGACCCGGTGGCGTTCCTGGAGGAGCCGGCCCGCTGGCTGCGGCTGCTCGCCGGCTACCCGGGCACGATCAGCGCGGCGCCCAACTTCGCGTACGACTACAGCGCGGCGCGCGTCGACCCGCAGGAGGCCGCCGGTCTGCGGCTCGACCGGGTGCAGCTGCTGATCAACGGGAGCGAGCCGGTCCGGGCCGGCACGCTGGAGCGGTTCCGGGCCGCGTTCGCCCCGGCCGGCCTGGGGGACGCGGCGCTGTGTCCGTCCTACGGACTGGCGGAGGCCACCGTACTGGTGACGGCCCATCCGAAGGACGAGCCTCCGCAGGTCCTGCACGTGGCGGCCGCGGACCTCGCGGCGGGCGAACTGACCTGCCGTCCGGAGCCCGGGCCGGGTCTGGTCCCGCTGGTGGACTGCGGCCCGCCGGCCGGCCAGCAGGTGCTGATCACCGACCCCGGCACCGGCCGGGAGCTGCCGGCGGGCCGGGTCGGCGAGATCCGCGTGCAGGGCCCCAACATCGGCGCCGGCTACTGGAAGCAGGCGAGCCGCACCGACGAGCTGTTCGCGGCGGGCGTGCCGGGCCGGCCCGGGCCGTGGCTGCGCACCGGCGACCTCGGCGCGCTGCTGCGCGGACGGCTGGTGGTGACCGGCCGGCTGAAGGACTTGCTGGTGCTCGACGGCCGCAACCACTACCCGCAGGACCTGGAGGAGACCGTCCAGGCGGAGCTGGACTGCGTGCGCCGCGACCGGCTGGCCGTGGTGGCCGCCGCCGGGCCGGGCGCGGTGGTCGCGGTCGCGGAGGTCGGGCGCGGCGTCCGGATCGACGCGCCGCTGCGGGCCGGGGCCGAGCGGACGGCCCGGGCGCTGCTCTCGGCGCGCCACGGGGTGCGGCTGGAGCGGCTGGTGCTCGTCCCGGCGGGCACGGTGCCGCGCACGTCGAGCGGCAAGATCTCCCGCTCGGCCTGCCGCGAGCGCCTGCTGGCGGGCGACTACGACGAGGTGGCGGCGGATGTCTGACCACGAGCTGCGCGCCCGCATCCTGGCGACGGTCCGCGAGCGGCTCGCCGAGCGGTACGGGCTCGATCCGGCCGAGGTGCGGGGGGACCGTCCGTTCGCCGAGCTCGGCCTCACCTCCCGGGACGCGGTCGGGCTGGCCGGCGAGCTGCGCGCCCTCACCGGGCGGGACCTGCCCGCCACCCTGCTCTGGGAGGCACCGACCCCGGACCTGCTGGTCCGGCGGCTGACGCAGGCCCCGGCCGGCCCCGCACGAGCGGCGGAACGGCCCGCGCCCGCGCCGGCCGCGCAGGCGGAGGTCGCGGTGGTCGGCGTCGGCTGCCGCCTGCCCGGCGGGGTGCACGGGCCGGCGGCGTTCTGGCAGCTGCTCGCCGAAGGCGGCGACGCGGTGGGCACCGTCCCGCCCGGGCGCTGGGACCCGTTCCTCCCGGCCGGCGAGGCCGCCGAGGTGCCGCCGCACGGCGGCTTCCTGGCGGACGTCGCCGGCTTCGACGCCGACTTCTTCGGGATCCCGCCCGGCGAGGCCGCCCTGATGGACCCGCAGCAGCGGATGCTGCTGGAGGTGGCCCGCGAGGCGCTCGACCACGCGGCGATCCCCGCGCCGAGCCTGGCGGGCAGTCGCACCGGGGTCTTCGTCGGCATCAGCGGCAACGAGTACGCCCGGCTCACCACGGCCGCGCCGCACCTGGTGGACCCGCTGGCCCCGGCCGGGTCCGCGCTCAGCATCGCGGCGAACCGGCTCTCGTACAGCATGGACCTGCGCGGCCCGAGCCTGGCCGTCGACACGGCCTGCTCCTCCTCGCTGGTGGCCGTGCACCACGCCGTGCGCAGCCTGCAGTCCGGCGAGAGCGACACGGCGTTGGCGGGCGGGGTGAACCTGCTGCTCTCCCCGGTGGTCACCCTCGCCTTCCGGCGGGCGGGTGCACTGGCGGCGGACGGCCGCTGCAAGCCGTTCGCGGCGGGTGCGGACGGCATGGTCCGCAGTGAGGGGTGCGGCGTCGTGGTGCTCAAGCGCCTCGCCGACGCCGAGCGGGACGGCGACCGGGTGCTGGCCGTGGTCCGGGCCACCGCCGTCAACTCCGACGGTCGGTCCAACGGGCTGCTGGCCCCGAACCCGCAGGCCCAACTCGCCCTGCTCGCCGAGGTGCACCAGCAGCACGGGGACGGGCCGCGGCTGGACTACGTCGAGGCGCACGGTACCGGCACGCCGCTCGGCGACCCGATCGAGGCGCGGGCGCTCGGCACGGCGCTCGGCCTGCCGGCCGGCCGGGATCCCGAACAGCCGCTGCTGCTGGGCTCGGTGAAGAGCAACCTGGGCCACCTGGAGGCCGCCGCCGGGGTCACCGGACTGATCAAGACCGTGCTGGCGCTGCACCACGGGGAGATCCCGCCGCAGCTGCACCTGGAACGGCCCAGCGGGCACATCGACTTCGAGGGCCTCGGGCTGCGGGTGGTGACCGCCGCCGAGCCGTGGCCGCGGTACTCCGGGCGGGCGACGGCAGGGGTGTCGGCGTTCTGC
>NZ_JBHYKG010000093.1:0-27633 GCF_042741245.1 Kitasatospora sp. NPDC058965 | reverse complement strand
TTCCCGACACGGAGAGCGTTGACCGCGCACGCGTTCACCGCTCTCCGCATGTCACCCCTCCGGCAGCGGAACGCCGGGCGTTCCCGCTCGGTACGATGAAGGTTCATCCGGTGCGTACCGAGGAGTGCCCTTGCCCGACGAGGCCCAGCCCACGGCCACAGCGCCCACCAGCCAGACGCCGGGCGAGCCCGCGTCGTCCGGCAGCACCGGCGCGCGCCCCGCGACGCCGTCGGGCCTGGCCCGCGCGGTGGCCCCGGCGCTGCGCTCCGGCGCGTCCAGCGGCGGCATGCGGGCCCGGCTGGCCCGGTTCGGCGGCCAGCGCACCGCGGTGCTCAACCCGGTGCTGGAGCCGCTCTTCCGCAGCATCCGGGCCAACGACCCGAAGGCCGACCCGGTGCTGCTGCGCGACATCGAGCGGGCCTACACGGTGGCCGAGCGCTGGCACCGCGGCCAGAAGCGCAAGAGCGGCGACCCCTACATCACCCACCCGCTCGCGGTGGCCACCATCCTGGCCGAGCTCGGGATGGACGCGCCGACCCTGATGGCCGGCCTGCTGCACGACACCGTCGAGGACACCGACTACGGCCTGGAGACGCTGCGCCAGGACTTCGGCGACTCGGTGGCGCTGCTGGTGGACGGCGTCACCAAGCTGGACAAGGTCAAGTTCGGCGAGGCCGCGCAGGCGGAGACGGTCCGCAAGATGGTGGTCGCGATGGCCAAGGACCCCCGGGTCCTGGTGATCAAGCTGGCCGACCGGCTGCACAACATGCGCACCATGCGGTACCTCAAGCGGGAGAAGCAGGAGAAGAAGGCCCGCGAGACCCTGGAGATCTACGCCCCGCTGGCGCACCGGCTGGGCATGAACACCATCAAGTGGGAGCTGGAGGACCTGGCCTTCGCCATCCTCTACCCCAAGATGTACGACGAGATCGTGCGCCTGGTCGCCGAGCGCGCCCCGAAGCGGGACGAGTACCTGGCCACCGTGATCGACCAGGTCCAGCACGACCTGCGCGGGGCCCGGATCTCCGCCTCGGTCACCGGCCGGCCGAAGCACTACTACTCGGTCTACCAGAAGATGATCGTCCGTGGCCGCGACTTCGCCGAGATCTACGACCTGGTGGGCATCCGGGTCCTGGTCGACACGGTGCGCGACTGCTACGCGGCGCTCGGCACCATCCACGCGCGGTGGAACCCGGTCCCCGGCCGGTTCAAGGACTACATCGCGATGCCCAAGTTCAACATGTACCAGTCGCTGCACACCACGGTGATCGGTCCCGGGGGCAAGCCGGTCGAGCTGCAGATCCGCACCTTCGACATGCACCGCCGGGCCGAGTACGGCATCGCCGCGCACTGGAAGTACAAGCAGCGCGCGGTGGCCGGCGCCTCCAAGGTGCGCACCGACACCCCGACCCAGGTCCGCAAGGAGGACAAGGCCGGCGCGGTCAACGAGATGGCCTGGCTGCGCCAGCTGCTGGACTGGCAGAAGGAGACCGAGGACCCGAGCGAGTTCCTCGAGTCGCTGCGCTTCGACCTGTCCAACAACGAGGTCTTCGTCTTCACGCCCAAGGGCGACGTGATAGCACTGCCGGCCGGTGCGACCCCGGTCGACTTCGCCTTCGCGGTGCACACCGAGGTCGGCTTCCGGTGCATCGGCGCCCGGGTCAACGGGCGGCTGGTGCCGCTGGAGTCGACGCTGGAGAACGGCGACGCGGTCGAGGTCTTCACCTCCAAGGCGGAGGGCGCCGGCCCGTCCCGGGACTGGCTGACCTTCGTCAAGTCGCCGCGGGCCCGCAACAAGATCAAGGCCTGGTTCTCCAAGGAGCGCCGCGAGGAGGCGATCGAGCAGGGCAAGGACGCGATCGCCCGGGCGATGCGCAAGCAGGGCCTGCCGATCCAGCGGATCCTCACCGGCGACTCGCTGGTCACCCTCGCGCACGAGATGCGCTACCCCGACATCTCCTCGCTGTACGCGGCGATCGGCGAGGGGCACGTCTCGGCGCAGTCGATCGTGCAGAAGCTGGTCCAGGCGCTCGGCGGCGAGGAGGGCGCGACCGAGGAGTTCGCCGAGACCGCCACGGTGCCCGGCCACGAGAACCGCGCGCAGCGCCGGCGCCGGGCCAAGGGCGACCCGGGGATCATCGTCAAGGGCGTGGACGACGTCTGGGTCAAGCTGTCGCGGTGCTGCACCCCGGTGCCGGGCGACCCGATCGTCGGCTTCGTGACCCGCGGCAACGGGGTGTCGGTGCACCGCGCGGACTGCGTCAACGTGGACTCGCTGACCCAGCAGCCCGAGCGGATGATCGAGGTCGAGTGGGCGCCGACCCAGTCCTCGGTCTTCCTGGTGGCGATCCAGGTGGAGGCGCTGGACCGGTCCCGGCTGCTGTCCGACGTCACCCGGGTGCTGTCCGACCAGCACGTCAACATCCTGTCGGCCGCGGTGCAGACCTCGCGCGACCGGGTGGCGATGAGCCGGTTCACCTTCGAGATGGGCGACCCCAAGCACCTGGGCCACGTGCTCAAGGCGGTGCGCGGGGTGGAGGGCGTCTACGACGTCTACCGGGTCACCTCGGCCCGCAAGTAGCCCGGAGCAACGGGGAGGGCCCCACCGCCGCGGCGGTGGGGCCCTCCCCGTTCGTCCTGGCGGCGGGTCAGCCGCTGAACTCCTCCAGGCTCTTGAGCGCCTGGTCGAGCAGCGCCTGACGGCCCGCCAGCTCGCCCTCCAGCTTGGCGACCTTGCTCGCGTTGCCGGCCGCGCGCGCCTTGTCCAGCTCGCCCTGGAGCTTGTCCACGGCGGCCTGGAGCAGGCTGGTCATGCCGGTGGCACGGGCCTTGGCCTCCGGGTTGGACCGCTGCCACTCGGCGTCCTCGGCCTCGCGGATGGCCCGCTCGACCGTGTTCAGCCGACCGTCCAGCTTCGGCTTGGCGTCGCGCGGGACGTGGCCGATCGCCTCCCAGCGCTCGTTGATGTCGCGCAGCGCCGCCTTGGCCGCCTTCAGGTCGGTGATCGGCAGGATCGCCTCGGCCTCGGTGGCCAGCGCCTCCTTCAGCTTCTGGTTCGCGGACTGCTCCGCGTCCCGCTCGCTGAAGATCGCCGAACGGGCCTGGAAGAAGACGTCCTGGGCGCCGCGGAACCGCGCCCACAGCTCGTCCTCGGCGTCCCGCTGGGCCCGACCGGCGGCCTTCCACTGCGCCATCAGGTCGCGGTAGCGGGCCGCGGTGTCGCCCCACTCGGTGGAGCTGGAGAGCGCCTCGGCCTCGGTGACCAGCCGCTCCTTGACCGCCCGGGCGTGGTCGCGCTCGGCGTCCAGCTGGGCGAAGTGCGCCTTGCGGTGCTTGGAGAAGACCGAGCGGGCGTGCGAGAAGCGGTGCCACAGCTCGTCGTCGCTCTTGCGGTCGAGCCGGGGCAGGCCCTTCCAGGTGTCCACCAGGGCGCGCAGCCGGTCGCCGGCCTCCCGCCACTGGGTCGACTCGGCCAGCTGCTCGGCCTCGGTGACCAGCGCCTCCTTGGCGGTGCGGGTCTCGTCGGCCGCCTTGGCCCGGGCCGCCCGGCGCTCGACCTGGCGCGACTCGATCTCACCCGCGAGGGTGTCCAGCCGCTTGGCGAGGGCGTCCAGGTCGCCGACCGCGTGCGCCTCCACCACCTGGGCGCGCAGGTGGTCCAGCGCCGTCTGCGCGTCCTTGGCAGCCAGGTCGGTCTTGCGCACCCGGTGCTCGAGCAGGGCGATCTCGGCCGCCAGGCCCTGGTACTTGCGCTCGAAGTAGGCGAGGGCCTCGTCGGGAGAGCCCGCCTGCCAGGAACCGACGACGCGTTCGCCGTCGGCGGTCCTGACGTAGACGGTCCCCTGCTCGTCGACACGGCCCCACGGGTCGCTGCTCACAGCGCCTCCTCCACATGACGTGCCGCCGACCGCTCACGGCGCGGCGCACGTCGTCCACAGTTGAATGTGCGGCGGACCGATGGCCCGCCGTCCCCGCCCACCCGGTTCGCTGCCGAGGGTGACGGCTAGCGGGTCAGGGCACCCTACACAACAGCAACATAGGCGACCAGGCCCGGTGCTGTCCGCATCCGGGCCCGGCCAATTCGCGCGGCGGGCGCGGATGCCGCTCAGCTCTTGACGGTGGTGACCTTGTTCAGCACCACGGTCGCGTTCGGCGCACCGTCGCCCGGGCCGTTGGCGTCGTTCTCGCCGCCGCCGGCGATGTTGGTCAGCACGTCCAGGCCGCCGGTGATCTTGCCGAACGGGGTGTAGTTCGGCGGCAGCTGGGTGTCCTTGTAGACCAGGAAGAACTGGCTGCCGTTGGTGTTGGCACCGGAGTTGGCCATCGCCACGGTGCCCGCCGGGTAGGTGGCGCCGGTCAGGTTCTCGTCCTGGAACTTGTAGCCCGGGCTGCCGGAGCCGGTGGCGGTCGGGTCGCCGCACTGCAGGACGTAGATGCCCTGGGTGGTCAGGCGGTGGCACTTGGTGTGGTCGAAGTACTGCTCACCCGACAGGAAGTTGAACGAGTTGACGGTGTGCGGCGCCTTGGCCGCGTCCATGGTGAAGACCACCTGGCCGCAGCTGGTGTCCAGGGTGGCCGTGTAGGTCGCCTTGGCGTCGATCGTCATGGCCGGCTCGGTCTGCCACTGCTTCTTGTTCGGGGCACCGGCCTGCGGGGCGGTGCAGCCCTTGACGTCGACCGGGCTCGCGGAGGGGGCGGCCTGGGTGGGCGCGGCGTTGGCGGTGTCGCTCTTCTTGTCGTCGGACTTGAAGACACCGGTCGCGAAGGCGGTACCGCCGGCCACCACGACCAGGGCGACCGCACCGCCGATGACCGCGTTGCGGCGCTTGGCCCTGGACGCGGCCTCGACGCGGTTCTTCTGCTGCCGCTCGTACTTCTCGCGGGCGAGCTGCCGCCGCCGCTGTTCGCTGTTGACCACCGGGGTCTGTCTCCTCGTTCGCGCTGCACGCTGGGGTCGAATACGTGTCTCCGGCGGATCATCGCATCCACCGGCGGCCCAGTGTAAGGACCGGACGGCTAAGAAGACGGTGAGCGCTCCAGAAAAGCGGCCACGAACCACCCGCCGGTGCCCTCACCAGCAGCCCGTCCCCCGGCACGGTCCTATCCGGTTCGCAACCGGTGCCTTACCGCCGGTAGGCTGCGGGGAGGACCTCTTCCGCCCCGAGACTTCAAAGGACTGCCGTGTTCATCGCCGGATTTCCCGCCGGAGCCTGGGGCACCAACTGCTACCTGGTCGCGCCGGCCGCCGGCGAGGAGTGCGTGATCGTCGACCCCGGCCACCAGGCGACCGCCGGGGTCGAGGAGATGATCCGCGAGCACCGGCTCAAGCCGGTCGCGGTGGTGCTCACGCACGGTCACATCGACCACGTGGCCTCGGTGGTCCCGGTCTGCGGCGCCAAGGACGTGCCGGCCTACCTGCACCCCGAGGACCGGTTCATGCTGACCGATCCGGAGAAGGCGCTCGGCCGCTCGATCGGCGCGCAGCTGCTCGGCGAGCTGACCCTGGGCGAGCCCAGCGACCTGCGCGAGCTGACCGACGGCGCGGTGCTGCGGCTGGCCGGTCTGGAGCTGACCGTCGACCACGCGCCCGGCCATACCAAGGGGTCGGTGACCTTCCGGACGCCCGCCACCGAGGAGATCCCGCCGGTTCTCTTCTCGGGCGACCTGCTGTTCGCCGGCTCCATCGGGCGCACGGACTTCCCGGGCGGCAGCCACGAGGCGATCATGCGGTCGCTGGCCCGGGTCTGCCTGCCCCTCGACGACGCCACCGTGGTCCTGTCCGGCCACGGCAACCAGACCACCATCGGCCGCGAGCGTGCCACCAACCCCTACCTCCAGCAGGCCGCCGGGTTGGCCGAGGGCCCCGCGGCCCCGCGACGAGGAATGTGACGGAAGAGAAGTTGAGCACCTTCACCGCCCCCAAGGGCACCTACGACCTGCTGCCGCCCAGCTCCGCGACCTTCCTGGCGGTCCGTCAGGCGCTGGCCGCCCCGCTGCGCCGGGCCGGGTACGGCTACATCGAGACCCCGGTCTTCGAGGACACCAAGCTCTTCTCCCGCGGCGTCGGCGAGTCCACCGACATCGTCACCAAGGAGATGTTCACCCTCACCAAGCGCGGCTCCGAGGACCTGGCGCTGCGCCCCGAGGGCACCGCGTCGGTGGTCCGCGCGGTGCTCCAGGCCAACCTGCACAAGCAGGGGAACCTGCCGGTCAAGCTCTGGTACTCGGGCAACTTCTACCGCTACGAGCGCCCGCAGAAGGGCCGCTACCGGCAGTTCTCCCAGGTCGGCGCCGAGGCGCTGGGCGCCGAGGACCCGGCGCTGGACGCCGAGCTGATCATCCTGGCCGACGACGCGTTCCGCGCGCTCGGCCTGCGCGACTACCGGCTGCTGCTCAACAGCCTGGGCGACAAGCAGTGCCGCCCGGTCTACCGGGCCGCGCTGCAGGACTTCCTGCGCGGCCTCGACCTGGACGAGGACACCCGGCAGCGGGCCGAGATCAACCCGCTGCGGGTGCTGGACGACAAGCGCGAGGCGGTGCAGGCCCAGCTGACCGGGGCCCCGCTGCTGCGCGACTTCCTGTGCGAGGACTGCAAGGCCTACGACGAGCAGGTCCGCGCCCTGCTGACCGCCGCCGGGGTGGAGTTCGTCGACGACCCCAAGCTGGTCCGCGGCCTGGACTACTACACCCGCACCACCTTCGAGTTCGTGCACAACGGTCTGGGCGCGCAGTCCGCGATCGGCGGCGGCGGCCGCTACGACGGCCTGGCCGAGATGCTCGGCGGCCCCTCGCTGCCCTCGGTCGGCTGGGGCCTCGGCGTGGACCGGATCTACCTGGCCCTGGAGGCCGAGCAGATCACCCTGGACCTGCCCGCGGCCACCTCGGTGTACGCGGTGGCGCTCGGCGAGGAGGCCAAGAACCTGCTCTTCGCCAAGGTCACCGAGCTGCGCCGGGCCGGCGTGGCCACCGACCTGGCGTTCGGCGTCAAGGGCATCAAGAACGCCATGAAGTCCGCCGACCGCTCCGGCGCCCGGTTCGCGCTGATCGCGGGCGACCGCGACCTGGCCGAGGGCGTCGTGCAGTTGAAGGACATGACCACCGGCGAGCAGACCGCCGTCCCCCTCGACGCACTCGTCACCACCCTGAAGGAGAAGCAGCTGTGATCCGCACGCACGACGCGGGCACGCTCCGCGCGGAGCACGCCGGAGCGACCGTCACCCTGGCCGGCTGGGTCGCCCGCCGCCGCGACCACGGTGGCGTGGCCTTCATCGACCTGCGCGACGCCTCCGGCACCGTGCAGGTCGTGGTCCGCGACCTGGAGTCGGTGCACGGCCTGCGCGCCGAGTACTGCGTCAAGGTGGTCGGCGAGGTCCGGGTGCGCCCGGAGGGCAACGAGAACCCCGACATCGCCACCGGCGCCGTCGAGGTCGTGGTCAGCTCGATCGAGGTGCTCTCCGAGGCCGCGCCGCTGCCGTTCCAGGTGGCCGAGTACGAGCCGGGCACGGTCAACGAGGAGGTCCGGCTGCGCTACCGCTACCTGGACCTGCGCCGCGAGGGCCCGGCCAAGGCGCTGCGGCTGCGCTCGAAGGTCAACAACATCATCCGCCGGGTGATGGAGGAGAACGACTTCCTCGACATCGAGACCCCGTACCTGACCCGCTCCACCCCCGAGGGCGCCCGCGACTTCCTGGTCCCGGTCCGCCTGCAGCCGGGGCACTGGTACGCGCTGCCGCAGTCCCCGCAGCTGTTCAAGCAGCTGCTGATGGTGGCCGGCATGGAGCGGTACTACCAGATCGCCCGCTGCTTCCGCGACGAGGACTTCCGCGCCGACCGGCAGCCGGAGTTCACCCAGCTGGACATCGAGGCCTCGTTCGTCGACCAGGAGGACATCCTGGCCCTCGGCGAGAAGATCGTCGGTGCCGTCTGGCGCGAGGTGCACGGGTACGAGCTGCCCAACCCGCTGCCGCGGCTGTCCTACGCGGACGCGATGTCCCGGTACGGCTCGGACAAGCCGGACGTGCGGTTCGGCCAGGAGCTGGCCGACCTCACCGAGTACTTCAAGGGCACCGAGTTCCGGGTCTTCCAGGCGCCGTACGTCGGCGCCGTGGTGATGCCGGGCGGCGCCTCGCAGCCGCGCAAGCAGCTGGACGCCTGGCAGGACTGGGCCAAGGCGCGCGGCGCCCGCGGCCTGGCCTACGTGCTGATCGACGAGGAGACCGGCGAGCTGCGCGGCCCGGTGGCCAAGAACCTCTCCGAGGAGCACCTGGCCGGCCTGGCCGCCGCCGCCGGCGCCAAGAACGGCGACGCGATCTTCTTCGCGGCCGGCAAGCGGACCGCCTCGCAGGAGCTGCTGGGCGCCGCCCGCCTGGAGATCGGCCGCCGCTGCGACCTGATCGACGAGTCGCAGTGGGCCTTCCTCTGGGTGGTCGACTTCCCGATGTTCGAGCCGATCGAGGACGAGAAGGGCGAGTTCCAGGGCTGGCACGCGGTGCACCACCCGTTCACCGCGCCCACCGCCGAGTCGCTGGCCAGCTTCGACACCGACCCGGGCAGCGCGCTCTCCAACGCCTATGACCTGGTGCTCAACGGCTCCGAGCTGGGCGGCGGTTCGATCCGTATCCACCAGCGCGACGTGCAGAAGCGCGCCTTCGAGGCGATCGGCCTGTCCGAGGAGGAGGCGGCCTCGCAGTTCGGCTTCCTGCTGGACGCCTTCAACTACGGCCCGCCGCCGCACGGCGGGGTGGCCTTCGGCCTGGACCGGATCGTCACGCTGCTCGGCGGCTACGACACCATCCGGGACGTCATCGCCTTCCCGAAGACCTCCACCGGCGGTGACCCGCTGACCGGTGCGCCGACGCCGATCACCGCGGCCCAGCGCAAGGAGGCCGGCGTGGACGCCACCCCCAAGAGCGAGGCCAAGGCCGAGGCCGAGGCCAAGGCGGCCACCGAGGGCTGACCCCGGCGCGCTCCGACTCCTGACGGTGCTGTCCTGTCCTACCGTGACGGGACAGCACCGTCACTCGTTCGCCGTAGTGCCGGGCGGCGGAGAACGCGGGCAGGTGCTGGAGGAGGTGGCAGGGCCGTGAGCGCTGAGGCCGTCGAGCAGCACAGCGGGCCCTGGACGTTGGAGGACGTCCTGGCTCTGCCCGAGGACTCCCACCACCGGATCGAACTGGTCGGCGGGGCGCTGTTGATGAGTCCCAACCCCGCTGTCCCGCACCAGCGCGCCAGCTACTGCCTGTACGCGTTCCTGGAGGCCGCCGTCGAGGCAGCCGGAGCGCCGTACGAGGTACTGGGGGCCGTCAACGTCGTCGTCCCGGACGGCCTGCTCCTCCCCGATCTGGTCATCGCCGACGCCCGAGCGGTCGAGAAGGCCGGCCTGACCCTGAGCGCGCACGACGTCGCCGTGGTGATCGAGATCGCCTCGCTGTCCACCCGGGTCAGTGACAAGCGGCTCAAGCCCTCGTTGTACGCCGCCGCAGGCATTCCGCACTACTGGCGGGTCGAGTTCGACCCGGCCCCGCGGTTCCACCTCGGCCGCCTGGAGAGCGGTACCTACCAGGACCGCCTAGTCCAGGTGGGCGAGCGCGCGGTGCTGGACGATCCGTTCGCGCTGGAACTCGACCCGGCGATGCTGCTGCGGGGCCGAGCCGCCGGGTGACGGGCGGAAGCCGGTGATCCGGCCTAACCTGAGGGATCATCAGCACCCGTCCTCCGGAGGCGCGCCCCGTGACCGAACTGCCCCGACTCGACAAGAAGAGCTACGAGAGCGAGCTGCTCCGGCTGCAGCACGAGCTGGTCAAGCTGCAGGAGTGGGTGCGGGTCGAGGGGGTGCGGCTCGTGGTGGTGTTCGAGGGGCGGGACGCGGCCGGGAAGGGCGGGGCGATCAAGCGGGTCACCGAGTTCCTCAATCCCCGGCTGGCCCGGATCGTCGCGCTGCCCGCGCCCACCGAGCGCCAGCGCGGCCAGTGGTACTTCCAGCGGTACGTCGAGCAGTTGCCGGCCGCCGGGGAGATCGTGCTGTTCGACCGCAGCTGGTACAACCGCGCCGGGGTGGAGCGGGTGATGGGGTTCTGCAGCGAGGAGGAGTACTGGCAGTTCCTGCACCAGTGCCCGACCTTCGAGCGGATGCTCATCGAGGCCGGGACCGAGCTGCGCAAGTACTGGTTCTCGGTCAGCGACGTGGAGCAGGAGCAGCGCTTCCGGGCCCGGCTGGGCGACCCGATGAAGCGCTGGAAGCTCTCCCCGATGGACACCGAGTCGATCAGCCGGTGGGAGGACTACTCCCGGGCCAAGGACGAGATGTTCCTGCACACCGACGTCCCCGAGTCGCCCTGGTACGTGGTGGAGAGCGACGACAAGCGGCGGGCCCGGATCAACATGATCGCGCACCTGCTCTCCACGCTGCCCTACCGCGACGTGACCAAGCCGCCGGTGGCGCTGCCGGCCCGGCCGCCGGCCACGGGGTACCGGCGGCCGCCGCGCGACCTGCAGACGTACGTGCCGGACCACGCGGCGGAGCTGGCAGAGCGGGCGGCGCGACGGGACCGGTGATCCGGCCTGTGCCATGATGGCGCGTCAGCTGCAGCTCGGGGGAGGGCGAATGAAGCCGCTGGAGCCGGGCGACCCGGCGACGGTCGGGCCGTACCAGGTGCTGCGCCGACTGGGCGCGGGCGGGATGGGCCAGGTCTACCTG
The DNA here is from genome assembly GCF_042741245.1 of Kitasatospora sp. NPDC058965. Lineage (NCBI taxonomy): Bacteria > Bacillati > Actinomycetota > Actinomycetes > Kitasatosporales > Streptomycetaceae > Kitasatospora > Kitasatospora sp. NPDC058965. Next base: position 16,937 of record NZ_JBHYKG010000093.1, on the reverse strand, counting down.
GGGCGCAGCCCGGGCGGGCGCTTCGTGGCGATCAAGCGGATCCTGACCAGGATCGCGAGCCAGCCCGAGTTCCGGAAGCGGTTCCAGCGCGAGGTGGCCGCGGTCCAACGGGTCGGCGAGGAGTGGACGGCAGCGGTGCTGGACGCGGACACCGAGTCCGCGGAACCGTGGGTGGCGACGGCCTACATCACGGGCCTGACGCTGCAGGAGGCCGTGACGCAGTTCGGGCCGCTCAGCGAGCAGGGCGTGCGGGCGCTGGCCGCCGGGCTGGCGGAGTCGCTGGCCTGGGTGCACGCCCGCGGCCTGGTCCACCGGGACATCAAGCCCTCCAACGTGATGCTCTCCGCGGAGGGGCCGCGCCTGATCGACTTCGGCATCGCGCGCGCACTGGACGGCAGTGCCACCGCCGGGCTGACCAGGACCGGCTACGCGATCGGCACGCTCTCGTACATGTCGCCGGAGCAGCACCGCGCCGATCCGGTGGGCCCCGCGTCGGACCTCTTCCAGCTCGGCGCGGTGATGGTCTTCGCGGCCACCGGGCGCGATCCGTTCCGCGGGCAGAGCGAGTACGTGCTGACGCAGAACGTGGTGCAGGGCGAGCCCGACCTCGGGGAGCTGGGGGGCGAACTGCGCGCCATCGCGCTGAGCTGCCTGCAGAAGGAGGCGGAGCTGCGCCCGGCACCGGAGCGGTTGGCGGCGGTGCTCGCGCCGCAGGGCTCGGCCGTGCTGCTGGAGCAGGAGTGGCTGGGGGCGCGGCTGCTGCAGCGGCTGCTGCGGGAGGCGAGCGAGCTGATCAACCTGGACTCGCAGGCGCCGGTGCTCGGGACCCAGCGGCTCGGCCCGGCACGGGAGGCGCCGGCGGACGCCCGGCCCGGGTCCCCGGTGCCGCCCGGGTACGCGCCGACGGCGACGTACGTCCCGGCGGCGCCGCCCGGCCACGCCCCGGCACCCGCCGTCCCGGCCCGCGCCCCGCAGCCGGCCTTCGCCGCGCCGTACGACCGGTACGAGAGGTACGACAGGCCCGCCGAGCCCGAGAGCGAGGGCCGGCTCTGGTTCAACCTGGTGGGCTCGGTGCTGCTGATGTCGGGGTTCGTCGGGCTGCTGATCTTCGGGTTCTACCAGCTCGGCTGACCCCGCTCGGTCCACCCCGCCCGCTCGGCCCCGCCCGGGCCGCACGCCGGTGGCTGTCGGCCGCGCCCACCAGTGCCGCGTCAGGCAACCTTTGCCCGTCAAGGAGCGGCGTCCGGTGCGTGCTCTCGGCGTGCCGGGCGGAGGCCCTCGTACTGGGTCGTACTTGGGCTTTCGTCCGGTGCGGCGAGAGTGCGTGCCGGGGGTCGCGACGGGGCGAAGGTTGCCTGACGCGGCACTAGGGTGGCGGGGTGGACGAACCGGACCTCTTCACCGCCGCCGCCGAGCAGCACCAGGCCGCCGAACCGGGGCGGGCGCCGCTGGCCGTGCGGATGCGGCCGCGGACCCTGGACGAGGTGGCGGGGCAGCGGCAGCTGCTGAAGGACGGGTCGCCGCTGCGCCGCCTGGTGGCGGGCTCCAAGGGGCCGGCCGCGACCAGCTCGGTGATCCTCTGGGGGCCGCCCGGCACCGGCAAGACCACCCTCGCCCACGTGATCAGCCAGGCCGTGCAGGGCCGGTTCGTCGAGCTCTCCGCGATCACCGCCGGCGTCAAGGAGGTGCGGGCGGTGATCGAGGGTGCCCGCCGCGCCGTCGGCATGAGCGGGAAGGAGACCGTCCTCTTCCTGGACGAGATCCACCGCTTCTCCAAGGCGCAGCAGGACTCGCTGCTGCCCGCGGTGGAGAACCGCTGGGTCACCCTGATCGCCGCCACCACCGAGAACCCGTACTTCTCGGTGATCTCCCCGCTGCTCTCCCGCTCGCTGCTGCTGACCCTGCAGTCGCTGACCGACGACGACGTCCGCGCCCTGCTCCGCCGCGCGGTGGTCGACGAGCGCGGCCTGGCGGGCTCGGTGGTGCTCGGGCAGGAGGCCGAGGACCACCTGGTCCGGCTGGCCGGCGGGGACGCCCGGCGGGCGCTGACCACGCTGGAGGCGGCCGCCGGCGCGGCGCTGGAGCAGGGGCTGGCCGAGATCACCCTGGCGGTCACCGAGACCGCGGTGAACCAGGCCGCGGTCCGCTACGACAAGGACGGCGACCAGCACTACGACGTGGCCAGCGCGCTGATCAAGTCGATCCGCGGCAGCGACGTGGACGCCACGCTGCACTACCTGGCCCGGATGATCGAGGCGGGGGAGGACCCGCGGTTCATCGCCCGCCGGCTGATGATCTCGGCCAGCGAGGACATCGGGCTGGCCGACCCGACCGCGCTGCCCACCGCGGTGGCCGCGGCCCAGGCGGTGGCGCTGATCGGCTTCCCGGAGGCCCGGATCATCCTCAGCCAGGCGGCCATCGCCCTGGCCCTGGCGCCCAAGTCCAACGCGGCCTACCTGGCGATCGACGCGGCGCTGGCCGACGTCCGCCGGGGCCTGGCCGGGGCGGTGCCGCCGCACCTGCGGGACGCGCACTACGGCGGCGCCGACAAGCTCGGGCACGGCCGGGGCTACCAGTACCCGCACGACCTGCCCGGCTCGATCGCGGCCCAGCAGTACGCGCCGGACGAGGTGCACGGGACGGCCTACTACCAGCCCACCCGCAACGGCGCCGAGGCCCGCTACGCCGACACCGTGGAGTGGACCAGGGCCCGGCTCAAGACCGACCGGCCACTGGGGGGTGGGTGAAGGAGCGGTGTCCGGGCCGAGTCCGGGCGGTGCCGACGAAGGAGTCCATGCGGAGCATCGGCGACTGAGGAGAAGCCGTCCGGGCGAGAGTCCGGGCGCCGCGACGCCGCCCCCCAGTGGCCGGTCGGTCTGAGGGTGAGTGATCAGCCGGTATACTCGCTCGGAGTGCCACGTCCCGGGTCCGGCAGCAGACACCACCGCTGACCGGCCGCCACCAGCGGGACGGCGGCCCGTGGTACCGCTCGCGGTACCACCAGGAGCGTCGCGCACCGTCATCGGTGTCACGGACCACCTCGTGGTCCGCGTACAAGCACGTACGTGCCCGGCTCCGGAGAGCGGCTGACCGCCCCGTTCGCGGATGCGGTTTTCTCCGGGTCGCGAGAGGCGACCTCCGTCAACACCTGGTGACAGCCGTATTCGCAACTGAAAGAGGTAATGGTTCCATGGCGAACCAGAAGCGTCCCAAGGTCAAGATCGCTCGTGCCCTGGGCGTTCCGCTGACCCCGAAGTCCGTCAAGTACTTCGAGGCCCGCCCGTACCCGCCCGGCCAGCACGGCCGTGGCCGCAAGCAGAACTCGGACTACAAGGTCCGTCTGCTCGAGAAGCAGCGTCTGCGCGCCCAGTACGACCTGAGCGAGAAGCAGATGTCCCGCGCCTTCGACCGTGCCCGCAAGGCCGAGGGCAAGACCGGTGAGGTCCTGGTCGCCGAGCTCGAGACCCGTCTCGACGCGCTGGTGCTGCGTTCGGGCATCGCCCGGACCATCTACCAGGCCCGCCAGATGGTCGTGCACGGCCACATCCAGGTCAACGGCAGCAAGGTCAACAAGCCGTCGTTCCAGATGAAGCCGGGCTTCGTCGTCACGGTCAAGGACAAGTCCAAGGAGAAGGTCCCGTTCCAGGTCGCCCGTGAGGGTGGCTACGCGGGTGAGGGCCAGACCCCGAAGTACCTCGAGGTCAACCTCAAGGCCCTGGCCTTCCGCCTGGACCGCATGCCGCAGCGTCGTGAGGTCCCCGTGATCTGCGACGAGCAGCTGGTCGTCGAGTACTACTCGCGTTGATCCGCGAGTAGCGCCCTACGCGCCACGGGCCCCCGCAACCTCCGGGTTGCGGGGGCCCGTTCGCGTGCCCGCCGGGTCAGCCGAGCCGGGCCGCCACCTCGCCCGGGCGCGGCGGCTCGGTCCGCTCCAGGGCGCACGGCGGGACCGGCACGGTGGCGCGGGACAGCACCCGGGCCACCGCCTCGTCCAGGTCCAGCGCCGCGCCGCGCTCGAAGGCGGCGGCGAACTCCGCGGCGGGGAGCCCGGACCTGGCCCGGGCCTCGCACTCCAGGTGCAGGCCGTTGAAGTTGCGCGAGCCGAACAGCGGCACGCCCACCGCCTGCCAGATCCGGTGCGCGGCCCCCTGCAGCAGCCGCGCCTCGGCCAGGTCGGCCGACTCCGCCGCGGCGCCCTCGCCCGCCGCCACCTCCTCGGTGGCCAGCAGCGCCAGCAGCTCCAGCCCGAGCACCGCACCGACCAGGTCGCGGAACAGGTGGTTGAGCCGCACGCACTCGGTGGCCCGCACCCGGGCCAGCCGCACCTCGCCGGCCAGCCAGTTCGAGTAGGCCATCGCGTACAGGCCGTAGCTGTAGGCCCACTGCTCGCCGTGCTCCTCGCACAGCTCGCGCACCCGGGCCATCCAGTGCTCGCCCTTGTCCAGCTCGCCCTGGAAGATCAACGCCAGGCCCAGCTCGAACATCGCCATCAGCACGTTGCTGTTGAGCTCGCCCACCGCGTCGTAGTGCCAGAGCGCGTCGCCGAACAGCTCGGCCGCCCGCTCCGGCTGGTCGCCGATCAGCGCGGCGCAGCCCAGCCGGTGCAGCGCGTAGGCCAGCGCCCGGTCGTCCCCGGTGTCCAGCGCCAGGTTGCGGCACTCCTCCAGGACCGGCAGCGCCCGGCCCGGGTCGCCCTGCAGGGTGGCCATGTAGCCGGTCACCCAGAGCGCCTTGGCCCGCGCCTCGGTGGCCTCGGGGGCCAGCGCCAGGGCCCGGTCCAGCCAGTGGCGGCCCTCGCCCAGGTGGCCGCAGCCGACCCAGAAGTACCAGAGCGTCCCGGCCAGCAGCAGGGCCAGCTGCTCCTCGCCCGGCTCGGCCAGGCAGAACTCCAGGGCGGCGCGCAGGTTGCTGTGCGCCCGGGTGGTCCGCTCGGCGGTGGCCAGCTGACGCGGGCCGAACCACTCCACCTCGCCCCAGGTCGCCAGGCCGAGGAACCAGTCCCGGTGCCGGCGCTTGAGCCGCTGGTGCTCGCCGGTGGCGCGCAGCCACTGGGCGCCGTAGTCGCGCAGCGTGTCCAGCAGCCGGTAGCGGACGGTGTCGCCCTCGTCGGTGCGCAGCAGCACCGACTTGGCGACCAGCCCGCCGACGCAGTCCAGCACCTCGGACGGGTCGATCCCGTCGCCCGCGCAGACGTACTCGACGGCCTCCAGGTCGACCGCGCCGGCGAAGACGGTCAGCCGGGACCAGAGCAAACGTTCCTGCGCCGTGCAGAGTTCGTGACTCCAGCCGATGGTGGTGCGCAGCGTCTGGTGGCGCGGCAGCGCGGTGCGGCTGCCGCCGGTGAGCAGGCGGAACCGGTCGTCCAGCCGGTCGGTGATCTGCTGCACGGAGAGCGCGGACAGCCGGCCGGCGGCCAGCTCGACGGCGAGCGGGATGCCGTCCAGGCGGCGGCAGAGCAGGGTGATCTGCGCGCGGTTGGCCTCGTCGAGGCGGAAGCCCGGCAGCAGCGCGGCGGCCCGGTCGGCGAACAGCTCGCAGGCGCCGGTCTCGGGCAGCGGGTCCAGGGTCAGCAGGTGCTCGCCGTCGGCGCGCAGCCGCTCCCGGCTGGTGGCCAGCACCCGCAGGCCGGGCACCCCGCGCAGCAGCGCGCCGGCCAGGTCGGCGGCCGGACCGACCAGGTGCTCGCAGCCGTCCAGCACCAGCAGCAGCCGACGGTCCGCCAACTGCTCCAGCAGCACCTCCAACGGCGGCCGGGCGGTGCTGTCGGTCAGGCCGAGCGCCTCCAGCACGGCGTGTCCGAGCAGCAGCGGGTCCTGCACCTGGTCCACCTCGACCAGGAAGCCCGGCTCGGCCGCGGCGGCGGCGGCCCGCAGCGCCAGTCGGGACTTGCCCACGCCGCCCGGCCCCGTCACCGTGACCAGCCGGGACCGGGTCAGCAGCCCGGTCAGCGCGGCCAGTTCGTCCTGCCGCCCGATGAAGCTGGTGAGCTCGGCCGGGAGCCGCCCGCGTCCCGGTGCCGCCTGCTGCGCCACGCCGATCCTCTCCTCGCCGGCCCCGCCGACCGGTGCCCCGATCGGGCCAACGAGGTGACTGGTCGGTAGGTTACGCACGGCAGCGCGCCCCACCGGCGCCCGGAGGGTCCGCAGGTCCGGTCGGGCGCAGGGGGTCGGGCGCGATAGGGTTCCCCCTGAGGCAGTGAAGGGAGCGTGCGGTGTCCGTCGGAGAGCTGGCCGGCCTGTTGGTGGCCGTGGGCTGGGCCGTGCTGGTCACCCTGCTCGCCGTCGTGCTGGTGCGGCTGTCCAAGGTGCTGCGGGAGGCCACGGTACTCGTCTCGGCCGTGACCGAGCAGGCCGTGCCGCTGCTGCACGACGCCGCCGAGGCCGTGCACAGCGCCCAGCAGCAGCTGGAGCGGGTGGACGACATCACCGCCAACGTCCAGGACGCCGCCGCCAACGCGAACGCGCTGTCCTCCACGGTGGCCGCCACGCTGGGCGGGCCGCTGGTCAAGGTGGCCGCCTTCAGCTACGGCGTGCGCAGGGCGGTGAGCCGCCAGGGCAGGCCGACGCTCCCTCAGCAGGACAGCGAGCGCGAGGAGTTGGCCCGGCTGATCCGGGCCGAGGTGCGCGCCGCCACCGCGCCGCGGACCGGCCTGCTGTCCCGGGTCCGGCGAGCCGTGAAGGGCTGATGCACCGTGGTTCGACGCATCTTCTGGATGACGGTCGGCGCCGGCGCCGCCGTCTGGGCCATGAACAAGGCCAACGAGGCCACCCGCCGCCTCACCCCCGACAGCCTGTCCGGCACCGCGGCCCGCGGCGCGCTGCAGCTGGGGGACGCCGCCCGGCGGTTCGCCCGGGACGTGCAGGCCGGCATGGCCGAGCGGGAGGAGCAGTTGCGCGCCGACCTCGGCCTGGACGGGACCGCGGTGGTCGAGCCGCGCCGCCGCCAGGTCGCCCGGGACGGTGGTTACCGAGCTATCTCGGCGGCACCGGGCTCCCCGGCTGTCGCCCTGCCCCCGTCGCGCACGTCAGCACCCCCCAGCCCACCCGAGAACACTGCGTCTACTCCCCGCCAGCTGGAACAGCGCCGGGGACAGCACTCTTAACCGGAAGGACCACTCATGGAGTCGGCAGAGATCCGCCGCCGCTGGCTGCGCTTCTTCGAGGAGCGCGGCCACACCGTCGTTCCCTCGGCGTCCCTGGTCGCCGACGACCCCACCCTGCTGCTGGTCAACGCCGGCATGGTGCCGTTCAAGCCGTACTTCCTGGGTGAGGTCAAGCCGCAGTACTCCCGCGCCACCAGCGTCCAGAAGTGCGTGCGCACGCTGGACATCGAGGAGGTCGGCAAGACCACCCGGCACGGCTCGTTCTTCCAGATGTGCGGCAACTTCTCCTTCGGCGACTACTTCAAGGAGGGGGCCATCACGTTCGCGTGGGAGCTGCTCACCTCCTCCGTCGCGGACGGCGGCTACGGCCTGGAGAAGGAGAAGCTCTGGATCACCGTCTACAAGGACGACGACGAGGCCGAGCAGATCTGGCGCGACGTCATCGGCGTGCCCGCCGAGCGGATCCAGCGCCTGGGCATGAAGGACAACTTCTGGTCGATGGGCGTGCCCGGCCCGTGCGGCCCGTGCTCGGAGATCAACTACGACCGCGGCCCGGCCTACGGCGAGGAGGGCGGCCCGGCGGTCAACGGCGAGCGCTACCTGGAGATCTGGAACCTGGTCTTCATGCAGTACGAGCGCGGCCACGGTGACGGCAAGGACGGTTTCGAGATCCTCGGCGACCTGCCGAGCAAGAACATCGACACCGGTCTCGGCCTGGAGCGCCTGGCCGCGATCCTGCAGGGCGTCGACAACCTCTTCGAGATCGACACCAGCCGGATGATCCTGGACCGGGCCGCCGAGCTGACCGGCCACACCTACGGCGCGGACCACAAGTCGGACGTCTCGCTGCGCGTGGTCACCGACCACTTCCGCACCGCGATCATGCTGATCGGCGACGGCGTCACCCCCGGCAACGAGGGCCGCGGCTACGTGCTGCGCCGGATCCTGCGCCGCGCCATCCGCAACATGCGGCTGCTGGGCGCCACCGAGCCGGTGGCCAAGGAGCTCACCGACATCACCATCAAGGCGATGGGCCCGCAGTACCCGGAGCTGGAGACCGACCGCAAGCGGATCGAGACGGTCGCCGTGGCCGAGGAGACCGCCTTCCTGCAGACCCTGCGCTCCGGCACCAACCTGCTGGACACCGCCGTCACCGAGACCAAGCAGTCCGGCGGCGCGGTGCTCTCCGGCGAGCAGGCGTTCAAGCTGCACGACACCTACGGCTTCCCGATCGACCTCACGCTGGAGATGGCCGAGGAGCAGGGCCTGCAGGTCGACGAGGCCGGCTTCCGCCGCCTCATGCAGGAGCAGCGGGACCGGGCCAAGGCCGACGCCAAGGCCAAGAAGATGGGCCACGCCGACGTGGCGGCCTACCGCGAGGTGGCCGACAAGGCGGGCGCCTCGGTCTTCACCGGCTACCTGAACACCGAGGGCGAGGCCACCGTGGTCGGCCTGCTGGTGGACGGCGTGCCGGCCCCGGCCGCCACCGAGGGCGACGAGGTGGAGATCATCCTCGACCGCACCCCGTTCTACGCCGAGGGCGGTGGCCAGCTGGCCGACCACGGCCGGATCCGGATGGACTCCGGTGCGGTGGTGGAGATCCGCGACGTGCAGCAGCCGGTGCCGGGCGTGGTCGTGCACTCCGGCGGCGTGCTCTACGGCGAGGTGGTGCTCGGCGCCTCGGCGTACGCCACCATCGACATCGACCGCCGCCGGGCGGTCTCGCGCGCCCACTCGGCCACCCACCTGACCCACCAGGCGCTGCGCGACGCGCTCGGCCCCACCGCCGCCCAGGCCGGTTCGGAGAACGCCCCCGGCCGGTTCCGGTTCGACTTCGGCTCGCCCGCCGCCGTGCCGGGCAGCGTGCTGACCGACGTCGAGCAGAAGATCAACGAGGTGCTCAGCCGCGAGCTGGACGTGACCGCCGAGGTCATGACCATGGACGAGGCCCGCAAGCAGGGCGCGATCGCGATGTTCGGCGAGAAGTACGGCGACTCGGTGCGGGTGGTGACCATCGGCGACTTCTCCAAGGAGCTCTGCGGTGGCACGCACGTCGGCAACACCGCCCAGCTGGGCCTGGTGAAGCTGCTCGGCGAGTCCTCGATCGGCTCCGGCGTGCGCCGGGTCGAGGCGCTGGTCGGCGTGGACGCCTACAAGTTCCTGGCCCGCGAGCACACCGTGGTCGCCCAGCTGACCGACCTGGTCAAGGGCCGGCCGGAGGAGCTGCCGGAGAAGATCTCCGGGATGCTCGCCAAGCTCAAGGACGCCGAGAAGGAGATCGAGAAGTTCCGCGCCGAGAAGGTGCTGGCCGCCGCCGCGGGCCTGGCCGACTCGGCCGAGGACGTGCGCGGGGTGGCCGTGGTCGCCGCCCGGGTGGCCGACGGCACCGGCGCGGACGAGCTGCGCAAGCTGGTGCTGGACGTGCGCGCCCGGCTGGGCTCGCGCCCGGCCGTGGTCGCCGCCTTCACGGTGGCGAACGACCGCCCGCTGACCGTGATCGCCACCAACGAGGACGCCCGCGCGCGCGGCATCAAGGCCGGCGAGCTGGTCCGCACCGCGGCCAAGACGCTCGGCGGCGGCGGTGGCGGCAAGGACGACGTGGCGCAGGGCGGCGGCTCCAACCCGGCCGCCGTCGGCGAGGCGATCGAGGCCGTCCGGGCCCTGGTCGCCGAGCGCGCCGCGTGAGGGAGGGCACGGCCTGATGGAGGAGCGCGTCTGGCGCCGGGGTCGGCGGATCGCCGTCGACGTCGGTGACGCCCGGATCGGGGTCGCCTCCTGCGACCCCGACGGCCTGATCGCCACGCCGGTGGAGACGGTCCCCGCGGGGGGCCGCTCCCAGGCGCGGCTGAAGGAGATCGTCGAGGAGTACGACGCCGTCGAGGTGGTGGTCGGCCTGCCCCGTTCGTTGAACGGCAAGGAGGGTCCGGCCGCCGCCAAGGTGCGCGGCTACGCGGGCCGGCTGGCGGCGCTGCTGGCGCCGGTGCCGGTGCGGCTGGTGGACGAGCGGATGACCACGGTCACCGCCGCCGCCGGGATGCGCGCCTCCGGCGTCAAGGCCAAGAAGGGCCGTTCGGCGATCGACCAGGCCGCGGCCGTGGTGATCCTGCAGAACGCCCTGGAGACCGAACGGGTGAGCGGTCGCCCGCCGGGTGAGAGTGTCGAGCCGGTCGGTTGATCGGCCTGGCCTAGCGTGACAGCCCTGAGGGCCCGTCCGGACGCGTCCGGACGGGCCCTCGACCATGTGTCGGCGACGGACGGGGGCTGTGCGGATGGACGCGTTGCCCGGGCTGACGCCGGGTCACCTGGGCGCGCCGGCCGAGGAGCCGGGGCCCGACCCGCAGCGCGCGCCCGCCGCGCCCGGTCCGCGCCGGCCGCGGCGCACCGGGCTGGCCTGCTCGCTCACGGCGGTGCTGCTGGCGGCGCTGGCCGGCGGGGCGCTGTGGACCGGGCAGCGGGTGCTGGACACCTTCCGGGTGCGCGGCCCGGCGCCGGCGGTGGACTTCGCCGGTGCGGGCAGCGGCGCCGTGGTCCAGGTCTCGGTGCCGCAGGGCGCCAGCCTGACCCGGATCGCGCAGATCCTGCAGCGCAGCCAGGTGGTCGCCAGCGTCAAGGCGTTCACCGACGCGGCCACCGGGGCCGGCGTCGGCGACCGGATCCAGCCCGGGACCTACGCACTGCGGCAGCGGATGTCGGCGGGCGCCGCGCTGCAGGTGCTCGGCGACCCCGCCAACGCCAACGCGCTCACGGTGCCGGAGGGCTGGCGGGCCACCCAGGTCTACGCCGCGGTGGACCAGCGGCTCGGGCTGGCGGCGGGCACCACCCGGCGCACCGCCGAGCAGCACGCCGCCGAGCTGGGCCTGCCGGACTACGTGGCCGGCAACCCGGAGGGGCTGCTCTTCCCGGCCACCTACAGCGTGACCGGCGACACCACGCCGCTGAGCCTGCTGCAGCAGATGGTGCACCACGGCGCGGGCGAGTTCACGCGTGCCGGGCTGGACCAGGGCGCCGGCGGGCTGACCGGCTACCAGGTGCTGGTGGTGGCGAGCCTGCTGCAGGGCGAGTCGGACAATCCGGACGACATGGCCAAGGTGGCCCGGGTGGTCTACAACCGGCTGCAGCACCGGATGCCGCTGCAGCTGGACTCGACCCTCAACTACGCACTGGGGCGCACCACCCTGCACACCAGCGTCACCGACACCCAGCTCGACTCGCCCTTCAACACCTACCGCGCGCCCGGCCTGCCGCCGACGCCGATCGACAACCCCGGGCCCGACGCCCTGGCGGCGGCGCTCAATCCGGCGCCGGGGGACTGGCTGTACTTCGTGACCGTCCGACCCGGCGACACCAGGTTCACGGACAGTGAGGAGCAGCAGCGCAGGAACGTCGAGGACTTCAACGCCTACCAGGCCCAACACGGTTCCCCGGCACCGGGATCGGCCGACGGCTCGCCGAGCGCGAGCAGGCACTGAGCGCCGAGGTGGCGACTCGGCGCGTACCCTGCGGTACGGTAACGTCTCCCCTCAAGCAGTGCGCTAGCACGCGGGTTCGACCGGTCGACGGTCGGGCTGCGGGGGGAGACCGTACGGGACGCCGTCCCGGACCGCCGGTCGCAGGGCCGGTTGTCTTCGTCACCTGAGGGATTCGATGACTGATCTGGGCCGGGGCCAGGGCGCGCAGCCGTGGCACCCCAGCGCTCCCGGTTACGGTGAGCAGTCGCCGCAGGCCGCCGCTCCCGGTGGCGCGGAGTACGTCCCGCAGGACCCGTACGGGCAGGGCCAGTACCCGGTGCAGGGCGGGGCCGCGCCGTACGGTCAGCAGGGTTACGTCCCGATGGACCCCTACCAGCAGCAGGCGCAGCAGCAGGTCCCGCAGGGGCAGTGGCAGCAACAGCAGCAGCCGGGCTACCCCCAGCAGGGCGGCTACCCGCAGCAGGGCATGCCGCAGCCGGGCTACCCGCAGCAGGGGTACGGCCAGCAGCAGGTGCCGCAGCAGCCGGGGTACCCCCAGCAGGGCGGCTACCCGCAGCAGATGCCCCCCGCGCAGCAGCAGACGATGCAGCAGCAGCCGGTGCAGCACCAGACCGTGCAGCAGCAGGTCGTGCAGCAGCCGGTGCAGCAGCAGCGGCCCGCCGCGCCGGCGCCCGCCCCCGAGCCGGTCACCGGCCCGGGCCCGGACGGCATCGACTGGGAGGCCGAGGCCGCCGCGCTGGACGGCCCGCAGGTCGACGAGGAGTACGAGGAGTACGACGAGCACGGCGACTTCGCCGAGGACGAGTACGCGGCGGAGGAGACCGAGCGGTCCGGCTTCCTGAGCGAGCGCGCCGAGGACGAGGACGACGGCAAGAAGTCCAAGAAGGCCAAGAAGTCCGGCCGCCGCAACGGCGGCGCCTGCCTGCTGGTCGCCCTGGTGCTGCTCGGCGGCGTGGGCGGTGCGGGCTGGTGGGGCTACGGGTTCTACCAGCGCACCTTCGGCCCGCCGCCGGACTTCGCCGGTGCCGGCACCGGCAAGGTGCAGATCCAGATCAAGGACGGCTCCACCGGCGCCGACATGGCCAAGGTGCTCATGGACGCGGGCGTGGTGAAGAGCATCGGCGCCTTCAACAACGCCTACAACAAGGCCGCCAAGCCGATCCAGCCCGGCTACTACTACATGCAGCTGCAGATGTCCGGCGACGCCGCGGTGCAGCTGATGCTCAGTGAGGCCGGCGGCGACTCACTGATCATCCCCGAGGGCAAGCGGGCCACCGACATCTACGCGATGATCGACAAGAAGCTGAAGCTGCAGACCGGCGCCACCGCCGACGCGGCCAAGGCGAACGCGGCCAACCTCGGCCTGCCGGCCGAGGCGGGCAACAACCCCGAGGGCTACCTGTGGCCCGCCAAGTACTCGATCAGCCAGGGCATGAAGCCCGAGGACCTGCTCAAGCAGATGGTGACCAACGCCACCAACGAGTACTCCCAGCTGGGCCTGGACGCCGGGGCGCAGAAGATCGGCCTGAAGAACGCCTACGAGGTGGTCACCGAGGCCAGCATCCTGCAGGCCGAGGGCAACAACACCGCCGACTTCGGCAAGATGGCCCGCACCATCCAGAACCGCCTGAACAGCGAGGGCATCACCCACCACAAGCTGGGCATGGACACCACGCTGCAGTACTCGGTCGGGTCCAAGACGCTGACCAAGCAGCAGATCAACGACGGTTCGAACAAGTACAACACCTACGTCAACCCCGGCCTGCCGCCGACGCCGATCTCCAACCCCGGCGAGGACGCGATCAAGGCGGTGCTCGACCCGACGCCGGGCAGCTGGATGTACTTCATCGCGATGAGCCCGACCGAGACCCGGTTCTCCACCGACCCGAAGGAGTTCTCGGCGAACGTCAAGGAGTACTGCACCGCGCACAACCAGGGCTTCGACGAGAAGAATGTCACCTGTACATGACCGTTGTTGACCGCCGGGCCGCCGTGCTCGGCTCGCCGATCGCGCACTCGCTGTCGCCCGTGCTGCACAACGCCGGCTACCGGGCCGCGGGCCTGGCCGGCTGGGAGTACGGGCGGTTCGAGGTGGCGGAGGCCGAACTGGCCGACTTCCTCGGGGCGCTGGACCCGGCCGCGGGCTGGGCCGGCTTCTCGCTCACCATGCCGCTGAAGCGGGTGGTGATCCCGCTGCTGGACGAGGTGAGCGAGACCGCGCTCGCGGTGGACGCGGTGAACACCCTGGTGTGCGAACCGGACGGCCGGCGCACCGGCGACAACACCGACGTGCCGGGCCTGGTCGCGGCGCTGCGCGAGCGCGGCGTCGAGCGGGTCGAGGCCGCGGCGGTGCTGGGCGCGGGCGCGACCGCCTCCTCGGCGCTGGCCGCGCTGGCGCAGCTGTGCACCGGCGAGGTGTCGGTGTACGTGCGCAGCCCGGAGCGGGCGCGCGAGATGCTGGCGCTGGGCGAGCGGCTCGGGCTCGCGGTGCGCACCGAGGCGTGGGAGCTGGGGGCGCAGGCGCTGGCCGGGCCGCTCACCATCTCCACCACGCCGGTCGGGGCGACCGACCTGTTCGCCGACCGGGTGCCGGCCGCGCCCGGGGCGCTGTTCGACGTGCTCTACCACCCGTGGCCCACCGCGCTGGCGGCCGCCTGCGCCGAGCGCGACGGCGTGGTGCTGGGCGGGCTGGACCTGCTGGTCCATCAGGCCGTGCTGCAGTTCGAGCGGTTCACCGGAGTGCGGCAGGGGCCGCTGGCGGCGATGCGTGCCGCGGGGGAGCGGGCCCTGGCGGGCTGACCCCGGCGGCGAGCGGCCCGCGGGTCAGTGCGCCGCGCGCGGCGTGCGCCCGCGCAGCACCGCCAGCAGTCCGACGGCCGACACCACCGCCCACACGCCCTCCAGCAGCAGGAACCCCCACTGCGCGGTCAGCGCGGCGTCGGCGGCCAGGATCGCGGACCCGGACAGGTTCAACGCGAGGTAGCGGCGCGAGTGCGTGCTGGTGCGGCCCCACTGGGCCAGCGCGAACGGGATCAGCACGAGGACGGACCCGAGGATCTGGACGACCTGCTCCATGGCGGCACACTCCTGACGAGGTGCGTCGTCTTGTCGGTCCGGGTACGGCGCGTCTCGTCCGGTGGCCCGCGGCTGCGGTCCCCCTCCATTGTGCCCGATCGCCGGGCCCGGTCCGCCGCGCCGGTCGGTCGGGGCCGGTCCGCGCCCGGGGTTCGAACGGACGGGCGGCCGGTGTCCGCCACGCTGTCCGCTGGGCGGACCGTGGGACCGGTGACGGCCGCGGTCGTGAAAGGATTCGGCCGAGGGCTTGGCGTTCCAGGCCCGGGAAGAGAGCCCGGTCGGGTCCGCGGCCGCGCCCCCGGCCGGGGGTGCCCCCACGCGAACCCGGCCCGCTGACGAAGGAGCACCGTTGGGTACGTTGCGCTGGCTGACGGCGGGGGAGTCGCACGGCCCCGCCCTGGTTGCCACCCTGGAGGGCCTGCCCGCGGGGGTGCCCGTGACCACGGCTGACGTGGCCGACGCGCTGGCCCGCCGCCGGCTCGGCTACGGGCGCGGCGCCCGGATGAAGTTCGAGCAGGACGAGGTGACCTTCCTGGGCGGCGTCCGGCACGGCGAGTCGATGGGCTCGCCGGTGGCGGTCATGGTGGGCAACACCGAGTGGCCGAAGTGGGAGCAGGTGATGTCGGCCGACCCGGTCGACCCCGAGGTGCTGGCCGGCCTGGCCCGCAACGAGGCGCTCACCCGCCCCCGCCCGGGCCACGCCGACCTGGCCGGCATGCAGAAGTACTCGATCGACGAGGCCCGCCCGGTCCTGGAGCGCGCCTCCGCCCGCGAGACGGCGGCCCGGGTGGCCCTGGGCGCGGTGGCCCGCTCCTTCCTCAAGGAGGTCTGCGGGATCGAGATCGTCTCCCACGTGGTCGAGCTCGGTGCGGCCAAGGCGCCCGCCGGGGTCCTGCCGCTGCCGGCCGACGAGGCCCGGCTGGACGCCGACCCGGTGCGCTGCCTGGACGCGGACGCCTCCGAGCGGATGGTCGCCGAGATCGACCAGGCCCACAAGGACGGCGACACGCTCGGCGGCGTGGTCGAGGTGCTGGCCTACGGCGTGCCGGTGGGCCTCGGCTCGCACGTGCACTGGGACCGCCGGCTGGACGCGCGGCTGGCCGCCGCGCTGATGGGCATCCAGGCGATCAAGGGCGTCGAGGTCGGCGACGGCTTCGAGCTGGCCCGGATCCCCGGCTCCCAGGCGCACGACGAGATCGTGCCCACCCCGGAGGGCGTCAAGCGCACCTCGGGCCGCTCCGGCGGCACCGAGGGCGGCCTGTCCACCGGTGAGCTGCTGCGGGTGCGGGCCGCGATGAAGCCGATCGCCACCGTCCCGCGCGCGCTGCAGACGATCGACGTGCGCACCGGGGAGCCCGCCAAGGCCCACCACCAGCGCTCCGACGTCTGCGCCGTGCCGGCCGCCGGCATCGTCGCGGAGGCGATGGTCGCCCTGGTGCTGGCCGACGCGGTGCTGGAGAAGTTCGGCGGCGACCACGTCAGCGAGACCCGCCGCAACGTGCGGGGCTACCTCGACCACCTGATCGTCCGATGAGCGGGCGGACCGGTCCGGTCGTCGTGCTGGTCGGCCCGCCCGGGGCCGGCAAGAGCACCGTCGGACGGCTGCTGGCCGAGCGGCTCGGAGTCGGCTTCCGGGACACGGACGCCGACATCGAGGAGCGGGCCGGCAAGCCGATCCCGGAGATCTTCATCCAGGACGGCGAACCGCACTTCCGCGAGCTGGAGCGCCGGGCGGTGGCCGAGGCGCTGGCCGGGCACCCCGGTGTGCTGGCCCTGGGCGGCGGCGCGGTGATGGCCGAGGCCACCCGCGAGGAGCTCAGGGGCCGCCCGGTGGTGTTCCTGGAAGTGGCGCAGGCGGACGCGGTGCGCCGGGTGGGCCTGGACGCGCCCCGCCCGCTGCTCGCGGTGAACCCGCGCCAGCAGTGGCGCGAGCTGATGGAGCGTCGGCGACCGCTGTACCTGGAGGTGGCGAGCGCGGTGGTGGACACCGAGGGCCGCACCCCGGAGCAGGTGGCCGAGGCCGTGCTGGAATCGTTGGAGCTGAAGGATCAATGACTGACACCGTCACCATCCACGTCGGCGGGTCGGCCGGCCACGAGCCGTACGACGTGCTGATCGGGCACCAGCTGCTCGGCGAGCTGAGCGGGCTGATCGGCACCCAGGCGCGCCGGGTCGCGATCATCCACCCGGAGGCGCTGGCCGCCACCGGCGAGGCGGTCCGCGAGGACCTGCTCGCCCAGGGCTACGAGGCGATCGCCCTCCAGGTGCCGAACGCCGAGTAGGCCAAGAGC
>NZ_JBHYKG010000092.1:0-27715 GCF_042741245.1 Kitasatospora sp. NPDC058965 | reverse complement strand
GGACAGACCCGGTTGGCCCCGGCCGCCCGGGCGGGTGTCGCCCGGGCGGCCGCCGTCCCGGGGCCTACCGGGTCAGGCCGCCTTGTTGCGCTCGTAGACCAGGCGCAGCCCGATCAGGGTGAGCCAGGGCTCGTGCACGTCGATCGTGCTCGCCTCGCCCAGCACCAGGGGCGCCAGGCCGCCGGTGGCGATCACCTGCACGTCCTCCGGGTCGGTGGGGGAGAGCTCCTGCGACATCCGGGTGACCAGTCCGTCCACCTGCCCGGCGAAGCCGAACAGCACCCCGGACTGCATGCCCTCCACGGTGTTCTTGCCGATCACGTTGCGCGGCCGGACCAGCTCGATCTTGCGCAGCAGTGCGCCGCGCCCGCTCAGCGCCTCGACCGAGATCTCGATCCCCGGGGCGATCGCGCCGCCCACGTAGTCGCCGCGCTCGTTGATCGCGTCGAAGGTGGTGGCGGTCCCGAAGTCGACCACCACGCACGGGCCGCCGTACAGGTGGTTGGCGGCCAGGGCGTTGACGATCCGGTCCGCCCCGACCTCCTTGGGGTTGTCCATCAGGACGTGCACCCCGGTCTTCACGCCGGGCGCCACCAGCACCGCGGGCACGTCGCCGTAGTAACGGCGGGTCACCTCGCGCAGCTCGTGCAGTACGGCGGGGACCGAGGAACAGATCGACAGGCCGTCCACCCGCTGCGCCAGCGGCCCCATCAACCCGTTGAGCAGCACCGCCAGTTCATCGGCGGTACGGCGCGGGTCGGTGGAGATCCGCCAGTGCTCGGCGACCTCCTCGCCGTCGAACAGGCCGAGCGTGGTCTGGGTGTTGCCGACGTCGATGGTGAGGAGCATGGGGGATTTCTCCAGGGAGGTCCGGGGGAGTGACTCCGGGTCAGGCACGCAGGTCCAGGCCGATGTCCAGGATCGGCGCCGAGTGGGTCAGGGCGCCGACCGCCAGGTAGTCGACACCAGTCTCGGCGACGGCGCGGGCGGTGGCCAGGGTCAGACCGCCGGAGGCCTCCAGCTTGGCCCGCCCGTCCACCAGCTGGACCGCGGCCTTGAGCTGGTCCACGGTGAAGTTGTCCAGCAGGATCAGGTCCGCCCCGGCCTCCAGCACCGGCGGGATCTGCTCCAGGGTGTCCACCTCGACCTCGACCGGCAGCTCCGGGTAGGCGGCCCGGACGGCCCGGAAGGCCTCGGCCACGCCGCCGGCGGCCACCACGTGGTTGTCCTTGATCAGCGCGGCGTCGCTGAGCGCCATCCGGTGGTTCTGGCCGCCGCCGCAGCGCACCGCGTACTTCTGCAGCGCGCGCAGGCCGGGGTGGGTCTTGCGGGTGTCGCGGACCACCGCGCCGGTGCCCGCCAGGACGTCCGTCCACTGCCGGGTGGCGGTGGCGATGCCGGAGAGGTGGCAGAGCAGGTTGAGCGCGCTGCGCTCGGCGGTCAGCAGGTCGCGGGTGCGGCTGCGGACCGAGAGCAGCACCGTGCCGGCCTCGACCCGGTCGCCGTCCTCCACGTGCCGCTCGACCTCGAACTCCTCCTCGCAGATCAGCGAGACCACGGCCTCGGCGATCCGCAGCCCGGCCACCGTGCCGGCCTCGCGGGCGGTGAAGTCGGCGGTGGCCACCGCGTCGGCCGGCACGGTCGCCACCGAGGTGACGTCCTCGCCGCCGGCCAGGTCCTCCGCCAGCGCCAGCGTGGCGATGTCCTCGACCTCGACCGGGTCCAGGCCGGCCTGCTCCAGCAACTCGGCCAGCGCCGGGTCCAGGCCGGTCTCGTAGCCCTCGCCGTCGCCGCAGGCGCAGCCGTCGCCGCAGCCCCCCTGGTCGGCCATCGGCAGGTCCTCGTGCTGGTGGGTCATCAGTTCTCCTCGGTGCTCTCGACGAGGGCGGGGCCCTCGGCGAGCCGGATGCCGGTGTCGTCCAGGGTGGTGATCAGGTGGCGGCGCCAGTGCGCATCGTCGCGCTCGGGGTGGTCCTCGCGCCAGTGGCAGCCGCGGGTCTCGGCGCGCGCCGCGGCGGCGGTCACCAGGGCGGTGGCCACCAGCAGCAGGTTGGCCGCCTCCCAGGTCTCCACCCGGGGGTCGGCCGGCTTCTCGTCGCCGGCGTGCGCCTCGGCGGTCCGGGCCAGTTCGGCCAGGCCGGCGGCGGCCTGCGCCATCGACGCGGACGAGCGCAGCACGCCGGCGCCGCGCGACATCAGGTGCTGGATCGCCGCGCGGGCCTCGGGGGCCGGCAGCGGCACGGTGCGGTCGGCGCGGGCCGCGGCCACGTCCACCGCCCGCTCGGGCAGCTCGCCCGCGCGGTGCCGGTCGGTCAGGTCCTGCGCGATCCGCTCGGCGAAGACCAGGCCCTCCAGCAGCGAGTTGGAGGCGAGCCGGTTGGCGCCGTGCACCCCGGTGCAGGCCACCTCGCCGCAGGCGTACAGGCCCGGCACCGAGGTGCGCCCGTGCAGGTCGGTGCGGACGCCGCCGGAGGCGTAGTGCGCGGCCGGGGCGATCGGGACCAGGTCGGTGACCGGGTCGATGCCGTGCGCCAGGCAGGAGGCCAGGATGGTCGGGAACCGCTCGGCCCACATGGCGGCGCCGAAGTGCCGGCCGTCCAGGTACATGTGGTCGGTGTCCTGGAGCTGCATCTGCCGGGTGATCGCCTTGGCCACGATGTCGCGCGGGGCCAGCTCGTTGAGCTCGTGCTGCCCCAGCATGAACCGGGTGCCGGCCGCGTCCACCAGGTGGGCGCCCTCGCCGCGGACCGCCTCGGAGACCAGCGGCTGCTGGCCCTCCGCCTCCGGGCCGAGGAACAGCACGGTCGGGTGGAACTGGACGAACTCCAGGTCGGCCGCGGCCGCCCCGGCGCGCAGCGCCAGCGCCACCCCGTCGCCGGTGGAGACCGCCGGGTTGGTGGTGGCCCCGAAGACCTGGCCCATGCCGCCGGTGGCCAGCACCACGGCCTTGGCCCGGATCGCGCCGACCCCGTCCCGGGCGCCCTCGCCCATCACGTGCAGGGTCAGGCCGGCCGCGTGGCCCCCGGCGTCCTTGAGCAGGTCCAGCACCAGGGCGTGCTCGACCAGTTCGACGCCCGGGTCCGAGCGCACGGCGGCGACCAGGGCGCGCGATATCTCGGCGCCGGTGGCGTCGCCGCCGGCGTGCACGATCCGGTTGCGGTGGTGGCCGCCCTCGCGGGTGAGCAGGATCTCGCCGGCCTGGTCGGTGTCGAAGGCGGCGCCGCGGGCGATCAGCCGGCGCACCGCGCCCGGGCCCTCGGTGACCAGCAGCCGCACGGCGTCCTCGTCGCAGACGCCGGCGCCGGCCACCAGCGTGTCGGCCAGGTGCTGCTCGGGGGTGTCGCCCTCGCCCAGCGCGGCCGCGACGCCGCCCTGGGCCCAGCGGGTGGAGCCGTCGTCGAGCATCGCCTTGGTGACCACCGTCACCCGCAGGCCCGCCTGACGGATGCCCAGTGCGGCGGTGAGGCCGGCCACGCCGGAGCCGACCACCACCACGTCGGTGGTCGCGGTCCAGCCCGGCGCGGGGGCGGTGAGACGGTGGTTCACAGCAGGCTCCTAGCGGGTGTGCACGGCGTCGCCGCGCAGGGTGTCCGTCCCCGGCAGGGCTTCGGCGGGATCCGCCCCGGTCCCGGTGATCTTGTTCTCGGCGTCCACGAAGACCACCTTGGGCTGGTAGGCCCGGGCCTCGGCGGTGTCCATCTGGGCGTAGGCGATCAGGATCACCAGGTCGCCGGGGTGGACCAGGCGGGCGGCGGCGCCGTTGATGCCTATCACCCCGGTGCCGCGCGGCCCGGCGATGGTGTAGGTCTCCAGCCGGGCGCCGTTGTTGATGTCGACGATGTGGACCAGCTCGCCGGGCAGGATGTCGGCGGCCTCCAGCAGGTCCTGGTCGACCGTCACCGATCCCACGTAGTGCAGGTCGGCCTGGGTCACCGTGGCCCGGTGGATCTTGGACTTGAACATGGTGCGGAGCATGGGTCACGCCTCCTTGGGGGTCCCCCGGCCGGGGGCCGGGGGAGAGTGCATGCCTGAGGGTCTACTACCGAACAATGATGCGGACGTTGTCGATAAGACGGGTCGAGCCCACCTTGGCGGCGACCGCCAGCACCGCCTCGCCCCGGAAGTCCTCGGCCGCCTCGACGAAGTCGTGCGGGTCGATCAGGGCGAGGTAGTCGAGGTCGACGCCGTCGGCGGCGTCGAGCACCTGGGCGGCGGCCGCGCGGACCGCCTCGACGCCCCGGGCGGCCGCGTCGCGGCCGGCGAAGAGCGCCCGGGACAGGGCCAGCGCGCGCTCGCGCTCGCCCTCGGACAGGTAGCGGTTGCGCGAGGAGAGCGCCAGGCCGTCCGGCTCGCGCACGGTCGGCACGCCGACGACCTCCACGTCGAAGTCGAGGTCGGCCACCATCCGCTGGACGATCGCCAGCTGCTGGGCGTCCTTCTCGCCGAAGAAGGCGTAGTCCGGGTCGGTGATGTGCAGCAGCTTGGCCACCACGGTGAGCATCCCGTCGAAGTGGCCCGGGCGGGTGGCGCCCTCGAACTGCTCGCCCATCGGGCCGGCCGACAGCCGCACCCGCGGCTCGCCGTTCGGGTACACCTCCTCGGCGCCCGGGGCGAAGACCACGTCCGCGCCGTTCTCCTCGGCCAGCCGCAGGTCGGCCTCCAGGGTGCGCGGGTAGCGGTCCAGGTCCTCGTTCGCCCCGAACTGCAGCGGGTTGACGAAGACCGTCACGGCCACCCGGCCGTCCCGGCCGACCTGCTTGCGGGCGGCCCGGATCAGGCTCGCGTGGCCCTCGTGCAGGGCGCCCATGGTCATCACCACGGCGTTGTCCACCGGCGCCTCGTCGGGCCAGAAGGCGGCCTCGAAGTCCTCCACGGTGTGGGTCAGCTCGACCTTGCGGACCTTGGGCGCCTTGGCGGCGGGCTTCGGGCGGGCCATCAGTTCTCCTCGTTGAGTACGTCCAGCAGCGAGGCCGCCGCTTCTTCCTTCAGCGTTCCGTTGGCCAGCGCCCGCTGGGCGGTGGCCCGGGCCATCGCGCGGTAGGCCGGGCCGATGTCCGGGGACACCGTACTGAGCTGACCGAGGTGGCGGCGGACCGTCCCCGTGTCGCCGCGGGCGACCGGGCCGGTCAGCGCCGCGTCGCCGGAGCGCAGGCTGTTGTCCAGGGCGGCGCCGAGCAGCGGGCCGAGCAGCCGGCCCGGCTCGGCCACGCCGGCGGTCCGCAGCAGGTCCATGGCCTGCGCGACCAGCGTGACCAGGTGGTTCGCGCCGTGCGCGAGGGCGGTGTGGTAGAGCGGGCGGACCTGTTCGGGGATCCACTCCGGCTCGCCGCCCATCTCCACCACCAGGGCCTCGGCCACCGGGCGCAGCTCCTCGGGCGCGGTCACCCCGAAGGGGCAGCCGGCCAGCCGGGCCAGGTCCACCGAGGTGCCGGTGAAGGTCATCGCCGGGTGCAGCGCGAGCGGCAGGGCACCGGCCCGGGTGGCCGGCTCCAGCACCGCCACGCCGTGCGCGCCCGAGGTGTGCACCAGCAGCTGGCCCGGGCGGATCGCGCCGGTGGTGGCCAGACCCGCGACCAGGTCGGCCAGCGCGTCGTCCGGCACGGTGAGCAGCACCAGGTCGGCGGCGGCCAGCACCTGCGGCGGCGTCACCAGCCGGACCCCGGGCAGCAGCGCCTCGGCGCGGCGGCGGGAGGCGGTGGAGACGCCGGAGGCCGCGACCACCTGGTGGCCGGCCAGCGCCAGCGCGGCGCCGAGCGCCGGGCCGACCCGGCCGGTGCCGACCACGCCGACGGCGAGGCGGGCCGGGCGGTCGGCGGGGTCGCGCGGCTCACCGGGGCGGGCGTTGGTCTCTGGGAAGTCGAACACTTACGTTCCAGTCCTCTACGGGTACCAGACGGTCCGCCCCATCCTACGGCCCGCCCGGAGCCCGCCGACCGCCGGTGCGGGCAGCCGGGTCAGCCCTGGCTGCCGGCCCGCAGCAGTCCGGCCTCGTAGGCCAGCACCACGGCCTGCACCCGGTCGCGCAGGCCGAGCTTGCCCAGGATCCGCCCGACGTGGGTCTTCACGGTGGCCTCGGAGAGGGTCAGGGTGCTCGCGATCTCACCGTTCGACAGGCCCTGGGCGACCAGCAGGAACACCTCCCGCTCCCGCTCGGTCAGCGGCTCCAGCGCGGGCGGACCGCCGGTGGTGCGCGGCACCGGCAGCACGTCGGCGAACCGGTCGATCATCCGCCGGGTGGTGGTCGGCGCCACCACCGCGTCGCCGGCGTGCACCGAGCGGATCGCGGCCACCAGCTCCGGCGGCGGCACGTCCTTGAGCAGGAAGCCGCTGGCGCCGGCCTTGAGCGCGGCGAAGGCGTACTCGTCCAGGTCGAAGGTGGTCAGGATGAGCACCTTGGGGGCGTCCGGCAGCGGCAGGCCGTCCTGGTCCAGGCAGATCCGCCGGGTGGCCTGCACCCCGTCCAGCCGGGGCATCCGGACGTCCATCAGCACCACGTCCACCTGGGCGTGGCGCAGCACCTCCACCGCCTGCGCGCCGTCGCCGGCCTCGGCGGTGATCTCGATGTCGGCCTGTGAGGCCAGCACCATCCGGAAGCCGGTGCGCAGCAGTTCCTGGTCGTCGACGAGCATCACGCGGATGGTCACGGGGCAGCCCTCTCTCACTTCGCGGTCTTCAACGGCAGCACGGCCCGGATCCGGAACCCGCCGCCCGGTCGCGGGCCGGCGTCCAGCGAGCCGCTGACCATGCCGATCCGCTCGCGCATCCCGATCAGGCCGTGGCCCATCCCGTCGGCGCCGCCGCGGGTCAGTTGTTCGTCGGTGCTGCCCCGGCCGTCGTCCTCGATCAGCACGTTCAGGTCGCGGTCGCCGAAGTCCACCGCGACCCGGGCGCTGACGTTGGGTCCGCCGTGCTTGCGCACGTTGGTCAGCGCCTCCTGGACGATCCGGTAGACGGTCAGCTCCACGCCGCGGGGCAGCTCGCGCGGGGTGCCGGAGGTGGAGAACTCCACCGGCAGGCCGGCCGTGCGGACCTGCTCCAGCAGCTCCGGCAGCTCCTCCACGCTGGGCTGCGGCACGTACTCCTCGGCGGCGTCGGCCGAGCGCAGCACGCCGAGCAGCCGGCGCATCTCGACCAGCGCCTGCCGCCCGGTGGCCGCGATGGTGCCCAGCGCCTCCTTGGCCTGGGCCGGCGAGCTGTCCATCACGTAGGCGGCGCCGTCGGCCTGGACGATCATCACCGAGACGTTGTGCGCGACCACGTCGTGCAGTTCGCGGGCGATCCGGGCCCGCTCGGCGGCCACCGCCACCTTGGCCTGGGCGTCCCGCTCGCGCTCCAGCCGGGCGGCCCGGTCCTCCAGCTCGGTCAGGTACGCCCGGCGGACCCGGGTGAGCCGGCCCCAGGCCCAGCAGAGGATGAACGGGGTGGACATCAGGCCGGCCACGAAGAGCCGCTGGGCCAGACTGTGGCCGCCGGGGGTGTCGCCGCCGCCGTAGCCCTCGAACCGGGCGATGGTGACCGGCCCGGCCAGCAGCGAGCCGACCAGCGCGACCCGGGAGGCCCAGGTCGAGCCGAAGGCGGCACCGGTGTACGCGAAGACCAGGTAGCCGATCGAGGACGCGTCCGGGTAGATGTGCAGCCCGAGCTGGGCGAACGCGAGCCCGGTGCCGACCGCGACCGCCAGGTCCGGCCAGCGGCGCCGGACGGTCATCAGCACGCCGATGGTCACCGTGATCACCAGGTACGCCGCCAGCCGCCAGCCGTGGTTGTTCATGTCGGAGACGGCGGACAGCAGCATGACGACGGCCGCCCAGCCGCCGTCGACCACCATGGGGTGTCTGCGTAGCCAGGCGTTGAGTCGATGCACGTACCAAGCGTAGGCAGTCCGACCTGGAGCTCCCGTCCACCGCGAGGGCGATCCCGGTCTCGTCCCCAGGTCGGATCCCGGTACCGTCACGGGCATGAGCTGGATGCGCTGGCGGCCCGCCATGGAGCGGGCGCTGTACGGGCCGCAGGGCTTCTACCACCGGGTCGAGGGGCCGGCCGGGCACTTCCGGACCTCGGTGCACGCCTCGCCGCAGTTCGCGGCGGCGGTCGGGCGGCTGCTGCTGGAGGTGGACGAGGCGCTCGGGCACCCGCCGGAGCTCGCCCTGGTCGACGTGGGGGCCGGGCGCGGCGAACTGGTCGGGCAGCTGGCCGACCTGCTGCCCGGGCGGCTGCGCGCCTACGGGGTCGAGCTGGCCGCCCGGCCGGACGGGCTGGCGCCCGGGGTGGTGTGGACCGACCGGGTCCCCGAGGGGGCGGTGGGGCTGCTGTTCGCCAACGAGTGGCTGGACAACGTGCCGCTGGAGATCGCCGAGCGGGACGACGCCGGGGTGCTGCGCTACGTGGAGGTGGACGAGGGCGGGGCGGAGCGGCTCGGCGACCCGCTGGACGCGGCCGACGCCGCCTGGGCGGCGCGCTGGTGGCCGGCGGGGGAGCGGGTGGAGCTCGGCCGGAGCCGGGACGAGGCCTGGGCGGCCGCGGTCGGCGCGCTGGAGCGGGGCCTCGCGGTGGCGGTGGACTACGCGCACCGGGAGTCGGCCCGGCCGGCGTTCGGCACCCTGACCGGGTTCCGCGGCGGGCGCGAGGTGCCCCCGGTGCCGGACGGCCGCTGCGACCTGACCGCGCACGTGGCGCTGGACGCGGTGGCGGTCCCGGCCGTCCACAGCCTGTGGACGACGCAGCGGGAGGCGCTGCGGGCGCTGGGGGTGGACGGCAGCCGGCCGCCGCTCGCGCAGGCCTCGGCGGACCCGGCGGGCTACCTGCGCGCGCTGGCCGCGGCCGGGGAGGCGGCCGAGCTGACCGCGGGCGCGGGGCTGGGCGGCTTCGGCTGGCTGGTGCAGGCGGTCCGGATGCCGGTACCGCCCAGCCTCGCAGGGCTGCCGGGATGGCAGACTCTGGGGGCATGAGCCCTCTGAAGGAGACCGTGGTCGGCGTCGGCGCGGGTGCGGAGACCCTGCCCGGCAGCACCGGCGCGACCGACATGGTGCTGAACATCGGGCCGCAGCACCCGGCCACCCACGGCGTGCTCCGACTGCGGCTGGTGCTGGACGGCGAGCGGATCGTCAGTGCCGAGCCGATCATCGGCTACATGCACCGCGGCGCCGAGAAGCTCTTCGAGGCCCGGGACTACCGGCAGATCATCATGCTGGCCAACCGGCACGACTGGCTCTCCGCCTTCGCCAACGAGCTGGGCGTGGTGCTGGCCGTCGAGCGGATGCTCGGCATGGAGGTGCCCGAGCGCGCGGTGTGGACCCGCACCCTGCTGGCCGAGCTCAACCGGGTGCTCAACCACCTCATGTTCATCGGCTCCTACCCCCTGGAGCTGGGCGGGATCACCCCGGTCTTCTACGCCTTCACCGCCCGCGAGGAGCTCCAGCACGTGCTGGAGGAGGCCAGCGGCGGCCGGATGCACTACATGTTCAACCGGGTCGGCGGCCTCAAGGAGGACCTGCCGGCCGGCTGGCTCGGCCGGGTCCGGCAGGCGGTGGCCGCGGTCCGCGCCCAGCTGCCGGTCTACCAGGACCTGGTGCTGGGCAACGAGATCTTCCGGGCCCGCACCGCCGGCGTCGGCGTGCTCTCCCCGGAGCACGTGCGGGCCTACGGGGTGACCGGCCCGATCGCCCGGGCCAGCGGGGTCGACTTCGACCTGCGCCGGGACGAGCCGTACCTGGCCTACGGCGAGCTGCAGGACGTGCTGCGGGTGGCGGTGCGCCAGGAGGGCGACTGCCTGGCCCGGTTCGAGTGCCTGCTGGAGCAGACCGAGAACGCGCTCGACCTGGCCGACGCCTGCCTGGACCGGCTGGCCGGGCTGGCCCCGGGCCCGGTCAACCTGCGGCTGCCCAAGGTGCTCAAGGCCCCGGAGGGCGAGACCTACGCGTGGACCGAGAACCCGCTCGGGGTCAACGGCTACTACCTGGTCTCGCGCGGGGAGAAGACGCCGTGGCGGCTCAAGCTCCGCTCGGCGTCCTTCAACAACATCCAGGCGCTGACCGAACTGCTGCCCGGCACCCTGGTGGCCGACATGGTGGCGATCCTCGGGTCGATGTTCTTCGTGGTCGGGGACATCGACAAGTAGCGGCTACTTCTTGTTCTTGGCGGGCTTCTTCGGCGGATCGGCCGGGTGCGGGGCCAGCTTGCGGTCGCCCTTCGCCGCGATCCGCTGCTCGCACAGCCCGGCCAGCACCGCGTACGCCCCGGCGCCCATCAGCTCGGTCAGCTCCGGCCGGTAGGTGACGTACACCGGGTCGACGGCCCGGTGCGCCTCCGGGCTGCTGGTGCACCACCAGTGCAGGTCGTGGCCGCCCGGGCCCCAGCCGCGCCGGTCGTACTCGCCGATCGAGACCTGCAGGTAGCGGGTGTCGTCCGGGCGGTCGATCCAGTCGTAGGTGCGGCGGATCGGCAGCTGCCAGCAGACGTCCGGCTTGGTCTCCAGCGGCTCGCGGCCCTCCTGGAGCGCCAGGGTGTGCAGCGCGCAGCCCTGGCCGCCGGCGAAGCCGGGGCCGTTGAGGAAGATGCAGGCGCCGTCCACCCGGCGGGTCTGCCGGTCGCCGTCCTCGTCCAGCATGGTGATGCCGCCGTCGAGCTTGAGCCGGCCCTTCTTGTCGGTGCCCTCGGCGAAGTGCTGCCAGGTCTCGGGGGTGAGGCGGCGGGCGTGCTCGACCACCCGCCGCTCGTCGTCCTCGTCCGAGTAGTGCGCGCCCAGCGTGCAGCAGCCGTCGGACTCGCCGCGGCCGGGGCGGATGCCGTGGCAGCCCTGGCCGAAGATGCAGCCCCAGCGCGAGGTGAGCCAGGTCAGGTCGCAGCGGAAGACCTGTTCCGGGTCGTCCGGGTCGGCGAACTCCACCCAGGCGCGGGGGAAGTCGAGGCCCACCTCGGGGAGGGGCTTCTTGCGGGTGGGGGTGGGGATGTCGATGGCGGCCACCCGGCAAGGGTAGAGCAGGTGGGGCGCCGGGTCAGGCCGCCAGGAAGCGTTCCAGTTCGGTGGCGAAGCGGACCGGCAGCTCGTACATCGGGTAGTGGCCGCACGCGGGCAGCACGGTGAGCTCCGCCTGCGGGAAGAGCCGCAGGAAGGTGGCCCGCATCAGCTCCGCGGTGAGCGCCAGGTCCAGCTCGCCGACGAAGACGCCCACCGGCAGCTGCAGGCCGGTCAGCTTCTCGGTGTAGTCCTGCCCGGTCCACTCGGCCAGGTAGGAGGCGAAGGCGTCCACCCGGGAGGTGGCGGTGGAGCGGGCCACCATCCGGTCCAGCCAGACGGCGTTGGCCTGCTGCCCGGTGACCAGGTCCAGGATCATCCGGCGGGCCAGCGGGTTCTGCGGCGCGGCCTGGAACAGCTCCGCCGCCTCGCCCTCCAGCGGGTAGCGGCCGGCCGGCACCGGGCAGACCGCGGCCAGCTTGCGCACCCGCTCCGGGGCCAGGCCGAGCACCAGCTGGGCCGCCTTGGCCCCCATCGAGTGACCCACCAGCGAGAACCGCTCCCACCCCAGCTCGTCGGCCAGCGCCAGCGCGTCGGCGGCGATCTCGTCCAGGGTGAAGTCGCCCGCCACGTCGACCCGGTCGCCGTAGCCGCGGTAGTCGAGCATCGCGTAGCCGAAGGCCGAGCGGTCCAGGTAGTCCAGGAACGGGCCCCAGCCCGCGGTGGTGCCGAACCAGTCGTGCAGCACGATCACCTTGTGCGCGCCTGCGCCGGCCAGGCGGTGACTGATCGTCATGTCGGGGCTCCCTTGGGTGAGGGTCGGTCAGCAGACCAAGGCTGGCGGCAAACCGGGCCGCTCGGCAATCGAACACGGCGGATTTCCGCAGGTGCGGTGGCGTAGCGTGGAGCATTATGCGACTCGGTGTCCTCGACGTAGGTTCCAACACGGTCCACTTCCTCGTGGTGGACGCCCACCCCGGTGCGGCACCGGTGCCCGCCTACTCGCACAAGGCGGAGCTGCGGCTCGCCGAGCTGCTGGACGACGGGGGCGCGATCCGGGACGACGGCGTGCACCGGCTGATCGAGCACGTCGCCTCCTCGCTGCGGGTGGCCGAGGACAAGGGCGTGGTCGACCTGCTGCCGTTCGCCACCTCGGCGGTGCGCGAGGCGGCCAACGGCGAGGCCGTGCTGGAGCGGGTGCGGGACGAGACCGGTGTGGAGCTGCGGGTGCTCTCCGGGCAGGACGAGGCGCGGCTGACCTTCCTGGCGGTGCGGCGCTGGTTCGGCTGGTCGTCCGGCCGGCTGCTGGACCTGGACATCGGCGGCGGCTCGCTGGAGATCGCCTGCGGGATCGACGAGCAGCCGGACGCCGCCTTCTCGCTGCCGCTGGGCGCGGGCCGGCTGACCGCGGGCTGGCTGCCGCACGACCTGCCCGACCCGGAGACGGTGCGCGAGCTGCGCCGGCACA
This sequence comes from Kitasatospora sp. NPDC058965, assembly GCF_042741245.1. Taxonomy (NCBI): domain Bacteria; kingdom Bacillati; phylum Actinomycetota; class Actinomycetes; order Kitasatosporales; family Streptomycetaceae; genus Kitasatospora; species Kitasatospora sp. NPDC058965. The sequence goes on along the minus strand of NZ_JBHYKG010000092.1, from coordinate 15,293 downwards.
TCCGGGCCGAGATCGCCACCGTGGTCGGCGAGGTGGCCCGGCTCGGCGCGCCGGACCACGCGGTGGCCACCTCCAAGACCTTCAAGCAGCTGGCCCGGATGACCGGTGCCGCCCCGACCGAGGCCGGCCCCCGGGTGCCGCGCAAGCTCACCCGGGCCGGCCTGGCCGCCTGGGTGCCCCGGCTCGCGGCGATGACCGCGGCCGAGCGGGCCCGGATCCCCGGCGTCTCGGAGGGGCGGTCCAGACAGCTGCTGGCCGGCGCCCTGGTGGCGGACGGCGCGATGGACCTGTTCGGCCTGGAGGAGCTGGACATCTGCCCCTGGGCGCTGCGCGAGGGCATCATCCTGCGCCGGCTGGACGGCATGGACGGCCAGAACGGCGCCGACACCCGGATGTGAACCGGCTCGCACCGCCCCCCGTGCAGCGGTGCTTTGGTCAGGAGTGTGCCTAACCTGATGGACGTGGAGGACGAGAGCGGGCGGACCGGGCGCGTGCCCCGGCGCAGTGGGCGGGCGCGCCGTGCACCGCTGCTGCGCACCACCGACCGCCTGGTGCTGCCCCGCCACCCCGAGCTGCACGTCCCGGACACCAAGATCGCGCTGTCCACGGCCTCGGTCTACCCCGACAACACCGAGGTGGCCTTCGACCTGGCCGCCAAACTCGGCTACGACGGGGTCGAGGTGATGGTCTGGAACGACCCGGTCAGCCAGGACCTGTCGGCGCTGCGCGAGCTCGCCGAGCGGTACCGGATGCCGATCCTCGCCGTGCACGCGCCCTGTCTGCTGATCACCCAGCGGGTCTGGAGCACCGACCCGTGGACCAAGCTCAAGCGGGCCCGGGCAGCCGCCGAGAAGCTGGGCGCGGACACGGTGGTGGTGCACCCGCCCTTTCGCTGGCAGCGCCAGTACGCGCGGGACTTCGTGCGGGGCATCGAGCGGATGGCGGGCGAGACCGCGGTCCGCTTCGCGGTGGAGAACATGTACCCCTGGCGGTACCGCGACCGCGAGGTGCTCGCCTACGCCCCCGGCTGGGACGTGACCGAGGAGGCGTACCGCCACTTCACGGTGGACCTCTCGCACGTGGCCACCTCCCGGGTGGACGCCTTCGAGATGGTGGACCGGATGGGCGAGCGGCTGGCCCACGTCCACCTGGCCGACGGCTCCGGCTCCGGCAAGGACGAGCACCTGATCCCCGGCCGCGGCAAGCAGCCCTGCGCCGAGTTGCTGGAGCGGCTGGCCCGCACCGGCTTCGACGGGCACGTGGTGCTGGAGGTCAACACCCGCCGCTCCGGATCGCCCGCCGAACGCGAGGCCGACCTGGCCGAGGCGCTGGCCTTCACCCGACTGCACCTGGCCACCGGCTCGCGCGTACGCTGACGAGCAGGGACGAGACCTCCGGGAGCAGCTCATGACGGACCTTCAGCACCTGGCCCACGCCAACTCGTTCGGGGCCGTCGCCGCCGCGTACGACAAGGCCAGGCCCGGCTACCCGCCGGCCCTGTTCGAGGCGATCGAGCGGCTGGCCGGCCGTCCGCTGGCCGGCGCGGACGTGCTGGACGTGGGGGCCGGCACCGGGATCGCCACCCGGCTGCTGCACGAGCGCGGGGCCCGGGTGATCGCGGTGGAGCCGAGCCAGGGGATGGCCGACCAGCTGCACGCGGTGAGCCCGGGGATCCCGGTGGTCCGCGGGGTGGGCGACGCGCTGCCCTGCCACGACGCGAGCGCCGACCTGATCACCTACGCCCAGGCCTTCCACTGGACGGACCCGGACCGCTCGCTGCCGGAGGCGATCCGGGTGCTGCGCCCGGGCGGCGCGCTGGCGCTGTTCTGGAACCTCAAGGACCGGTCGGTGGACTGGCTGGCCGAGCAGGAGCGCCGGCACGCGGCCGCGCTCAGCTCGTACCACTACTACGGGACCATGAACGCGGTCACCGAGCCGCTGGAGCGCCACCCGCTGCGGGTGGCCACCGCCAAGCTGCGCTGGGAGCGGACGATCGGGATCGAGGACGTGATCACCGACCTGCGCTCCAAGTCCTACTTCGCGGTGGCCGAGCCGGAGCTGCGCGAGCGGGTGCTGGCCGAGGAGCGGGAGTGGCTGACCGGACTGTTCCCGGACGGCGTGGTGGTGGAGCCCTACACGGTGGACCTGACGGTGGCGGTCACCCCGGCCTGACCTGCGGCTGACCGGGATGCGGACGGTGCGTCCGCCGGCCGGGACCGCGGCGTAGGCTCGACGGTTACCAGCCGCCTACGCAGTGGAGAAGGCAATGCCCGAGCTGAGGTCCCGTACGGTCACCCACGGTCGCAACATGGCAGGCGCCCGCGCCCTCCTCCGGGCCGCCGGCGTAGCCCGCGAGGACTTCGGCAAGCCGATCATCGCGGTGGCCAACTCCTTCACCGAGTTCGTGCCGGGCCACACCCACCTGCAGCCGGTGGGCCGGATCGTCTCCGAGGCGATCAAGCAGGCCGGCGGCATCCCGCGCGAGTTCAACACCATCGCGGTGGACGACGGCATCGCGATGGGCCACGGCGGCATGCTCTACTCGCTGCCCTCGCGCGACCTGATCGCCGACAGCGTGGAGTACATGGTCAACGCGCACTGTGCGGACGCGCTGATCTGCATCTCGAACTGCGACAAGATCACCCCCGGCATGCTGATGGCCGCGCTGCGGCTGAACATCCCGGTGGTCTTCGTCTCCGGCGGCCCGATGGAGGCCGGCAAGGCCACCCTGGTGGACGGCACGGTGCGCCGCCTCGACCTGGTGAACGCGATCTCGGACGCCGTGAACGAGTCGGTCTCCGACGCCGACATCGCCATCATCGAGGAGAACGCCTGCCCGACCTGCGGGTCCTGCTCGGGGATGTTCACCGCCAACTCGATGAACTGCCTGACCGAGGCGATCGGCCTGTCGCTGCCGGGCAACGGCTCGGTGCTGGCCACCCACACCGCCCGCCGCGCGCTCTACGAGCGGGCCGGGCAGACCGTGGTGGAGATCACCAAGCGGTACTACGAGCAGGACGACGAGTCGGTGCTGCCGCGCAACATCGCCACCCGCGCCGCGTTCGAGAACGCGATGGCGCTGGACATCGCGATGGGCGGCTCGACCAACACGATCCTGCACCTGCTGGCCGCCGCCCAGGAGGCCGAGCTGGACTTCGACATGCGGGCCATCGACGCCGTCTCGCGCAGGGTCCCGTGCCTGTCCAAGGTGGCGCCGAACGGCAACTACTACATGGAGGACGTGCACCGGGCCGGCGGCATCCCCGCGATCCTCGGCGAGCTCTACCGCGGCAACCTGCTGAACGAGGACGTGCACACGGTGCACGCCGACTCGCTGGCCGAGTGGCTCAAGGGCTGGGACATCCGCGGCGGCTCGCCGTCGGCCGAGGCGGTCGAGCTGTTCCACGCGGCGCCGGGCTGCGTGCGCTCGGCCGAGGCCTTCTCGCAGTCCGAGCGCTGGGACTCGCTGGACACCGACGCGGCCGGCGGCTGCATCCGCAGCGTGGCGCACGCCTACTCGGTGGAGGGCGGCCTGGCGGTGCTCTACGGCAACCTGGCCGAGGACGGCTGCATCGTGAAGACCGCCGGGGTGGACGAGTCGATCTGGACCTTCTCCGGCCCCGCCGTGGTGGTCGAGTCGCAGGAGGACGCGGTGGACGCGATCCTCGCCAAGCGGGTCAAGGAGGGCGACGTGGTGGTCATCCGCTACGAGGGCCCCAAGGGCGGCCCCGGCATGCAGGAGATGCTCTACCCGACCTCCTTCCTCAAGGGCCGCGGCCTCGGCAAGGCCTGCGCGCTGATCACCGACGGCCGGTTCTCCGGCGGCACCTCGGGTCTGTCGATCGGCCACGTCTCGCCCGAGGCGGCGTCCGGCGGCACCATCGCGCTGGTCGAGGACGGGGACGTCATCTCGATCGACATCCCCGGTCGGACGGTCACCCTGGAGGTCTCCTTCGAGGAGCTGCACGAGCGCCGGCTGCGGCTGGAGGAGAGCAACGGCTACCGGCCCGCGCACCGCGAGCGCCAGGTCAGCCAGGCGCTGAAGGCGTACGCGGCGATGGCCACCTCGGCCGACAAGGGCGCGGTGCGCGACGTCAGCAAGCTCGGCTGAGCCGGCCGGTTCTGCATAATCGGTTGGTGTGAACGATGTGACCGCACCCGCCCCCGCGCCCATCCGCTTCTTCGGCACCAGCTGGGTGACCAGGAGCGGCGACTACTGGCTGCGGCGGGCGGCGGTCTCGCTCGGGGCCCTGGCCACCACGGTGGCCGGGGCCCTGGTGCTGCGCTTCGCGGTCGGCGGCGTGCAGCTGTCCAAGTCCGGCGGCTTCGTCAACGGGCTGCTGGTGCTGGCGATCGGGCTGTGCTCCTTCCTGGCCGCGGTGCGGACCTGGAAGCAGCTCGCCGAGGGCCGCGAGGCGCTCACCGGCTGGATGGCCGAGGACCGGTCGCTGGGCGCGGTCTGGCTGATCGGCTGCGTCGGCTCGGCCGCCGCCTACTTCTGCCGCAGCCTGGTCGAGGCGCCGGGCGAGTCGGTCCGCCGCGCGGCCTGGGAGCGCGAGACCGCCCGGTCCGCGCAGCGGAAGGCTGCGCGGACCGGGCGGCCGGACCGGCGGAAGCGGAAGTGACCCCGGCTCAGGTGCGGGAGACGGTGCCGCACTTGCCGTCGTCCGGCAGGTCCTTGCTGCGGTCGTAGGGGTCCATGGTGGTCGACGGGTCCGGGGTGTCGGTGCCGGGGGCGTCCGCCGTGCCGAAGTACGGCTCCAGCCAGCCGTCGTCCGCGCCGCAGTAGTTGTTGCCCTTGTCGGCCTTCCAGCTCTGCAGCGACAGCTTGCCGCGCTGGACGGCGTAGTGGGCGGGGTCGTAGAAGCGGAAGTCCACCTGGCGCCGGACGATCTCGCGGGTGACCAGGGCGGTCGGGTCGAGCCCGCGCAGGGCGACCGACTGGGCGGACGGGGCGCCGGAGGCGCTCGGCCGGTAGTGGTCCGGGCCCGGCACGACCGCGTAGACGAAGGTGTAGTCCGCGTGGATCAGCACGCCGTTCTTCCCGTCGCTCCCGAGGGTCAGCTCGCCCTGCAGCTTCACGTCGGTGACGGCGGGGACGGCGGTGCGGGGGTTGAAGCGGCTGAACAGGCCGTCCGGGTTGTGCTCGCGGCTCGGGTGCGCGAGCTCGTCCTGGACGTCGCTGCGGCTCTGCCGTTCCAGCAGGTCGAGCGCGTGCTGCGGGGTTCCGCCGGCCAGGGTGGCGGGATCGAGGTCCGCGGCGACCAGGAAGTCCTTGGCCTGCTGGAGCTGCTTGGCCACCTCGTCCCTGCCGAACACCCCGGTGGCCTTCGCCTCGGGCAGCACGATCGCGTCCGCCCCGGCCGGCCAGCTCTCGGCCGGGGAGCCGGCCCAGGGGTTAGCCACGGTGGGGGTCTGCGGGGCCTCGGTGGGCGGTGCGGCGGTCGGCTTGGCGGTCTCCGGCGCCTGGGTGACCACCGGCTGCGGCGGGGCGGCCTGCACCGGCCCGGAGCCGTCGCCGCCGCCGAAGTGGCTCGTGTACCAGCTGTGCAGGCCCTGCACGTTCAGCGCCGCGGCCACCACCGCGACGGTGAGCACGACGAACAGCGCGGTCGGCCAGTTGCCCCGGCCGCGGCGCTTCACGGGATTGCCCCAGGGGTCGACCCGGTGCGCCTTGCGCTGGTACCAGCGGCGGCGGATCTCGGTCGGCGGGCGCCAGGCCTGCTCGGGCTCGGGGGGCTGGCGCTTCCACCGGGCGGCCAGCATCCGGGCGCGCCCGGACTGCTCCTTCACGCTGGCGCCCTGGATGAACTCCTCGTCCAGCACCAGGCCGTCGAACGGGTCGGGCTGCTGCTCGGACGGACGGGGATCGGGGTCTTCGGCTATCGGCACGCGGTCAGTATGCAAGCCCGGTATCACAGTTCACGCACCGGGCGGCGGATCGGCGCGCGCCGGGTGCGTGATCTGTGCTGATTCCTCCTCGACTGACCCGGCTTCAGCCGCGCCGGGCGGCCTTGACCGAGCCGACCACGCCGGCCACCAGGAGCAGCACACCGGCCGGGAGCAGCGAGAAGAGGAGCGCGCCGAACAGCCCCGACCCGCCCAGCAGGGTCAGCGCGACGGTGTTGAGGACCAGCAGGGCGCCGGCCGCGGGGAGCGCGGACTGCCAGGGGTGGGCGTCGGCCCACCGGCGCAGGCGCCGGTCGCCGGTGTCCCGGCGCAGCTGGCCGCCGACGGTGCCGACCAGGAAGAAGAAGAACAGGGCCCAGCCCACCGGGCCGGCCAGGATCGAGGTGGACCAGTGGCCGGTGACCAGGTCCACGCCCAGGGCGGCTGCGCCGACCACCGCACCCACGCCCGCGGCGGCGCGCCACGGACCGGTGGTGGCATGGGCAACGGCCAATTGGCGGTTCTCGCGACGCGTCAGATCTCCGTGTTCCATGTCTCCACGGTGCTCCTCGCGGCGCCGCGGGGCCAGGGTGCGCGCCCCTGAGTTTTCCCCGGCGCCGTCCCCTACGGGGCGGGCGGCACCGGCTCGGGCGGGCGGGCGGGGTTGCCGCTCGGGCCGGAGAACTCCAGCCGCGGCCAGCCCCGGTCGCCGGCCACCTCGGCGAGCCGGTGGTCGTCGCCGAACACCCGGGGGTTGCCGACCACGGTGAGCGTGCGCAGCCCGTCCTCGTGGTCGGCGTAGCCGAAACAGCGGGCCGGGTCGAGGCCCAGCCGGGCGATCGCCTCGATCACCGTCACCGGTGGCGAGCCGGTCAGGTCGGCGAGCGGGTCCATCACCAGGACCACGTCCGGTCCGATCCGCAACGGGTCCCGGTCGACCGGTGGTGCCAGCCCCCGGGTGGCCGTTCTGTACTCGGTGACCACCAGGACCAGCAGGTCGCCGCCGGCCCGGTGTCTGTCCACCAGGTCCAGGAGCGTGGTGCGGTAGTCGAACGCACGATCGAGCTTGAGATCGAAGAATGCCGCGCGCATGGACTCAACCATGATCCTGCCGTTCCCCCTCACGACACAGGCTGCAAGGTCCGAAGATATCTGTTTTCCCGGGCGAGATCGGAAGGGGAGGGCACGAATTCCGCAACCACTACGGTTCGTCACACGCACCGCGCCCTTCCCCCAGGAGAAGTGACGGACCGTTAGCTCGCTCGCCGTGCGATCGCCCGAATCGCCCGAATCGCCGCGAGCGGGTCGGTTGCGCGGCCTCGTCCCGGGTTCCCGGCATTCGGCGCGCACGGTTCGGGCGTTTGTGTCGCTTTTTGTATTGACATGAGCATCCCCAACGACTGGGCCACGCGTTCGATGACCTGACGACAAGGGGGGCCTCCAAATCGCAAATTTGACTCATCTGTTGACAGGTTGTGACTCATGTTGTTGAGTCATTCTGGAGAAGGTCGCCAAGGTGCGGTGAAGAGGGATGGGTGGCTCAGACATGGGGACCGTGGGGATCATCCTGGCGGGGGGACGCGGCGAACGAGCCAAGCCGATCACCCTGGAGTCCGCCGACTACATCAGAAGCAAAGCGCTGATCCCGTTCGTCGGCCGCAGGCTGATCGAGTGGGTCGTCGACGCCTGCCGCGAGCAGGGCATCCGGAAGTTCTACGTGGTCGCCCAGGGCCTGGAGAACCGCAGCCAGATCATGCTGCTGCTGGGCCACGGCGAGCGGTACGGGGTGGAGGTGCGCTACTCGCGGCCCAGCTTCGACCGCTACAACGTCGGCTCCGGCGCCGCCACGCTGCACAACCTGGAGGAGTGGGACCTGCGCGAGCAGGCCCTGGTGCTGCCGGTCGACTCGGTCTTCGACTTCTCGCTGGCCGAGCTGGAGGCCACCCACCGGGCCAACAACGCGGTGGTCACGGTGGCGGCGGTGGCCCGCACGCCCGCCGAGGTGGCCGGCAAGTACGGCGCGATGCAGACCGACGAGAGCGGCCTGGTGAGCGGCTTCGTGGAGAAGCCGGGCCTGGACCGGATCCACCAGCTCTTCCCCGAGGTGCGGCACGACAACTGCGCCATGATCCCCACCAACGCCGGCATGTACCTGGTGGACTGCGACCGGCTGCGGCAGGCGGCCCGCGAGCCGGAGCTGATGCGCAAGGCGCAGCAGCGGCTGGACTGGGGCGGCGACCTGCTGCCCGAGCTGGTGCTGCGCGGGCTGCCGGTGGCGGCCCACCACATCGCCCGGCTCGGCGACCTGGGCAACGTCGAGGACTACCTGATCACCCTCAAGGACGTGCTGGGCGGGGACTACCCGCAGATGAACCAGCTGATGGCGGAGCCGGCCAGCGCCTCGCCGCGGTACTGGATCCACGAGAGTTCGCTGGCCACCCGGGACGACGTCACCGGCACCACGCTGGCCGCCAAGATCGAGGACGGCAGCGTGCGGATCGGCCCCGGCGTGCGGATCGGCCGCTACGTGGCGGTCGGCAGCGACGTGCACCTGGAGTACGCCGACATCGGCGACGGCGTGGAGCTGCGGGCCGGCGCGCGGCTGAGCCGCAGCTCCTGCGGCGACGCGGCGGTGATCGGCTCGTACGCCGACATCAGCGACACCTACGTCGGCCCGATGGTCGAGATCCAGTCGGACCGGGAGAACCCGGTCCGGCTGGAGGGCTACACGGCCATCGGCGACGGCGTCCAGCTCTGGCCGGGCTCGCGGCTGTCGGGGGTCAGCATCTACCCCCGGCTGCGGGTGCCGGCGATCGCGAACCTTCCGTCGGGCACCCGGCTGACCAGTTCGGACGACATCCTGCGCTGGATCTGACGGTCCCCCGAGCGACGCACGGCAGCCGATCCCTTAAGGAGAACGTAGCGATGGACAGTCAGGTGGTGGTGGTCGGCGGCGCGGGCCGCGTCGGCCGGATCATCGTGCAGCGCCTGCTGGAACGGCGGGAGAGCGTACGGGTGGTCGGCCGCAGCGTGCAGCACGCCCGTCGCCACCTCGCCCCCGGCGCGGTGTTCAGCGAGGGCGACGTCCGGGTCCCGCAGACCCTGGCGACCCCGCTGGCGGGCTGCTCGGCGGTGGTCTACTGCGTCGAGCCGGGCACCGACGACCGCGGTCCGGACCGCCCCGAGACGACCCTGTACCAGGGGGTGCGCAACGTGCTGGCCGCGGCCACCGCGGGCGACAACCGCCCGCACGTGGTGCTGGTCAGCCAGCTGCACGCGACCCACCAGGGCCACCCGCTGAACGCCTACGGGCGGCTGCTGGTCTGGCGGTTCGCCGGCGAGGAGCTGCTGCGCGAGTCCGGTCTGCCGTACACCGTGGTGCGGCCCGGCTGGCTGGTGGACGACCGCACCGCGGGCGACCGGGTCCGGTTCGACCAGGGCGACCAGAGCACCGGCTGGGTGACCCGCGAGGACGTGGCCGAGGCCTGCGTGCAGGCGCTCTACATCCCGGCCGCGCGCGGCGTGACCTTCGAGATCTTCAACGAGCCCGGTTCGCCGATCCCGTCCTGGAGCGAGGCCTACGGGTCGCTCACCTGGGACCGGACCCCGGTGGGCCTGACGTACTAGCCGCCCCCCGGAGCAGGTTCCGGGGAGACGGTCCGCCGCCCGCACCCGTGCGCGCGTTTGCGTCGGCGGAGGACCCGGTCGGAGCGAATTCCGGGTTACTGGAATCCGACCGGAATCATCCATTCCGGGTGCAGTTTGGGTTGGGAGTTGACTGGCGATATGACTCAGAGTAAGACGGAGACGACCGTAGTCGGAGCCGACATACTCGCGAGAGCAAAGGTGACCGCGGGACGACCGCAGCCACTGGGCGCGACGTTGGACGCCACCGGCGTGAACTTCTCGCTGTTCGCCGAGCGAGCGACCCAGGTGGAGTTGCTGTTGTTCGACACCTACGACGCCCTGGCACCGACGCGTGTCGTCACGCTGGACCGCGAGCAGCACCGCAGCTACCACTTCTGGCACTGCCACGTCGAAGGCCTCAGGACGGGCCAGGTCTACGCCTACCGGGTGGACGGCCGGACCGATCCGAAGTCCTCCGGCACCCGGTTCAACCGCCGCAAGGTGCTGCTGGACCCGTACTCGCGGGCCAACGTCAACACGCTGTGGGACCGGTCCCGGGCGGTCGGTCCGGAGGACAACTGCGGCTACTCGATGCGCAGCATGGTGGTCGACCTGGAGACCTACGACTGGGAGGGCGACCGGCCGCTGCGCACCCCGCTGGCCGACACGGTCATCTACGAGATGCACGTGGCCGGCCTGACCGCCTCGCCGACCTCCCGGGTGACCCACCCCGGCACCTTCTCCGGCATCGTCGAGAAGATCCCGTACCTCAAGGACCTCGGCGTCACCGCGGTGGAGCTGCTGCCGGTCTTCGACTTCGACGAGCGCCAGGTGCTGCGCACCGGTCCGGACGGCCAGCCGCTGCGCAACTACTGGGGCTACGACCCGTACGGCTTCTTCGCGCCGCACACCGGCTACTGCGTCGACCCGTGCGGCTGCAAGCACATCACCGAGTTCCGGGACATGGTCAAGGCGCTGCACAAGGCCGGGATCGAGGTGATCCTGGACGTGGTCTTCAACCACACCTCGGAGGGCAACGAGCACGGCCCGACGATCAGCTTCCGCGGCCAGGCCAACGAGGTCTACTACCACCTGTGGCCGCAGGACCGCCGGCACTACATGGACTTCACCGGCTGCGGGAACGCGATCAACGCGAACCACCCGGCGGTGGCGAAGTTCATCATCGAGTGCCTGGAGTACTGGGTCACCGAGTACCACGTGGACGGCTTCCGGTTCGACCTGGCCTCCGAGCTCTCCCGCGGCACCGAGGGCTACGAGATGGAGACGCCCCCGCTGCTGTGGGCGATCGAGCTGTCCGGCATCCTCTCCGAGACCAAGATCATCGCCGAGCCCTGGGACGGCGGCGGCCTCTACCAGGTCGGCCGGTTCCCCGGTCGCCGCTGGTCGCAGTGGAACGGGCCGTTCCGGGACGACGTGCGGCGGTTCGTCCGCGGTGACGCCGGACTGGTCGGCACCGTGGCCACCCGGATCGGCGGCTCCCGGGACCTGTTCGGCCGCACCGGCGAGCTGCCCACCAACAGCATCAACTTCCTGACCTGCCACGACGGCTTCACGCTGAACGACCTGGTCAGCTACAACGGCAAGCACAACGACGCCAACGGCGAGGGCAACGCCGACGGCAGCCACGAGAACTACAGCTGGAACTGCGGCGTCGAGGGACCGACCGACGCGGACGAGGTCGAGCGGCTGCGGGTGCGGCAGATCAAGAACCTCGCCAGCATCCTGATGCTCTCGCGCGGGGTGCCGATGATCCTGGCCGGCGACGAGTTCCGCAACAGCCAGTTCGGCAACAACAACGCCTACTGCCAGGACAACGCGATCTCCTGGCTGGACTGGGACCAGGCGGCCAAGGAGAACGAGGTCCGCGACTTCTTCAAGGGCATGATCGCGCTGCGCAAGGAGCACGCCTCGCTGCGCCGGGCCCGGTTCTTCGACGGCCGCCGCAACGAGCGCGACCTGCCGGAGGTGACCTGGCACGGCGTCAAGTTGGAGCAGCCCGGCTGGGAGGACACCGACGCCCGGGTGCTCTCGTACACGCTGGCCGGCTTCGACGGCGACCCGGACCTGCACGTGCTGCTGAACATGTACCACCTCGGACTGGACTTCGAGCTGCCCCGGCTCCCCGGCCACCGCTGGCACCGGCTGGTGGACACCGCCAGGGAGGCCGGCGCCGACCTGCAGCCCGTCGAGACCGCCGAGCCGGTGACCGCCCACCACTTCCACGCCCACGGTCGCAGCGTCGTCGTCCTGGCGGCGCTGCCCGACAACGGAGGCACGATCCGATGAGCGCACCCGACATCCGCCGGACCTACTCGGACAGCATCGCCGGGTACATCTCCTCGTACGACCCGATCAACGACCGCTTCGGGCTGCGGACCTCGGACGGGCGCGAGTTCACCATCCACCTGGACGGGCTGCTCGGCTCGGAGACGGTCCGCAACCTCGGGGACCAGGAGCGCCACGACACCAGCGGGAGCACCCGGGACATGCTGGCCGAGGGCCGGTACGTCTTCGTCTACGGCCTGTTCCACCAGTGGTCCGGCGGCGAGCGGATCGACGCCCGCCAGATCATCTTCCCGGAGCGCCGCCGCGGGGCCTACGTCTTCGAGCAGCCGCACTGGTGGATCCAGCAGGCGGCCGAGATCGCCGACTTCTACCTGCGCGGCCACTTCCCGGACGGGGTCTACGACTGGCGCGGCTTCCGCACCCGGCTGACGCTGCACGGCACCCACGTCGCGGACCACGCCGAGCAGGACCTGCGGCAGGAGACCGACACCATCTCCCGGCTGGTCTACGGCCTGGCCACCGCCTTCATGCTGACCGGCGAGGAGCGCTTCCTGGAGGCGGCCGAGTCCGGCACCGAGTACCTGCGCGAGCACATGCGGGTGAGCGACGACCGCGAGGGCGTCGTGTACTGGTACCACGCGATCGACATCACCCCCGGCGCCCAGCGCAAGGTCTTCGCCTCGGAGTTCGGCGACGACTACAACGCGATCCCGATGTACGAGCAGATCTACGCGCTGGCCGGCCCGACCCAGACCTACCGGATCACCGGCGACCCGCGGATCCTGAGCGACATCGACCGGACCGTCGCCCTGTTCCACAAGTACTTCAAGGACGAGGACCGCGGCGGGTTCTTCTCGCACATCGACCCGATCACCATGGACCCGCGGGCCGACGGCCTGGGCCGCAACCGGGCCCGGAAGAACTGGAACTCGGTCGGCGACCACGCCCCGGCGTACCTGATCAACGCCTACCTGGCCACCGGCCGCGAGGACTTCGCCGAGCTGCTGGAGCAGACCGCCGACACCATAGCCCGCTACTTCCCGGACGAGCCCAACAGCCCGTTCGTCCAGGAGCGGTTCCACGAGGACTGGAGCCCCGACCGCACCTGGGGCTGGCAGCAGGACCGCGCGGTGGTCGGCCACAACCTGAAGATCGCCTGGAACCTGACCCGGATCCGGGCGCTGCGGGACAAGCCGGAGTACGCCGCGCTGGCCGAGCGGATCGCCGAGATCATGCCGCCGGTCGGCAGCGACCAGCAGCGCGGCGGCTGGTACGACGTGGTCGAGCGGATCGCCGACCCGGACAGCGGCGCGCACCGGCTGGTGTGGCACGACCGCAAGGCCTGGTGGCAGCAGGAGCAGTCGATCCTGGCCTACCTGATCCTGGCCGGCACCACCGGCGACCCGGAGCACCGCCGGCTGGCCCGCGAGGCGGCGGCGTTCTACAACGCCTTCTTCCTCGACTACGACGACGGCGGCGTGTACTTCAACGTGCTGGCCAACGGCATCCCCTACCTGCTCGGCACCGAGCGGCTCAAGGGCAGCCACTCGATGGCCGGCTACCACGCGCTGGAGCTGTGCTACCTGGCCGCCACCTACACCAACCTGCTGCTCACCTCGCAGCAGCTCACCCTGCACTTCCGCCCGCGCCCCGACGCGGACCGGGTGCTGCGGGTGGCGCCGGACCTGCTGGCGGCCGGCAGCATCCAGATCGACCAGGTGCTGATCGACGGCCGGCCGTACCACGACTTCGACGCCAAGGCGCTCACCGTCAACCTGCCCGAGAGCAGCGAGCCGTTGAAGGTCGCCGTGGTGGTCGAGCCGGCCGACATGCGGCTGCGGGTCTCCAGCGAGTTCGACGGGGACACCGCGCACATCCACCTGGAGGGGATCCTCGACCTCCAGGAGCTGGAGAGCTTCCGGCGGGCCTTCCAGGAGGCGCTGTCGGTCAACCCGCGCCGGGTCGAGTTCCACCTGTGCAAGGTCACCGAGATCAGCCGCCCGGCCATCAACGAGCTGCTGTTCCAGCGGACCAAGATCGGCCCCGACGTCGACTTCGTGATCGTCGGTCAGGTCGACCCGGAAATCACCCAGATGCTCGTCGCCACCGATGCTTTCGTGCTGGACCCGAGCCGGAGCTGCAACGAGGACGAGTGAACCAGAACATCCAGGCCGGCCTCTCCCGCGACCCGGGGGAGGCCAGCCCCGCTCACAACAACAAGGACTCGCTGTGAACCAGATTTCGGACCTCCGTGAACCGTTTGCGGGGGAGCGGCAGGACGGGATCTCCGACTACTGCCGAGACCTCTTCTCCGGCTTCGCCCGCTCCGACCAGCGTCGGTGGGGCGAGGTCTACCTGCGCGGGCTGCTCCACGTGCCCGGCCGGCGCACCCCGGCCAACATCTCCGAGAAGGTGCTGGGCCGCCGGATGGTGCAGCCGATCCAGCAGTTCGTCAACCAGAGCACCTGGCGCTACGACAGCGTCCGGCGCTTCCTGGCCGAGCGGGCCAGCACCCTGAAGGCGCCGGAGGCCTGGGCCTTCGACGAGGTGGTGTTCCCGAAGAACGGCACCCGCTCGGCCGGTGTCGGGCGCCAGTTCGTCGGCTCGGCGGGCCGGGTGATGAACTGTCAGCTCGGCATGGCCACCTCGATGGTGCACGGCGAGAGCTGCCTGCCGGTCAACTGGCACCTGATGCTGCCGCGGCACTGGGACGACGACCACGAGCTGCGCAGCAGCGCCCACGTGCCGCAGCACGAGCGGCACCGCCCGCGCTGGAGCTACGTGCTCGAGTCGTTGGACGAGATCCTCGAGTGGGACGTGCCGGACGCCCCGGTGCTGGCCAACTGGAGCTACGAGCCGCAGGTCGAGCAGCTGCTGCTGGGCCTGGAGGAGCGCGGCTTCAGCTACGTGGTCGAGGTCGGCGCGAGCACCCTGCTGCCGGTCGGCGCCGGCCCGCGGCAGCCGGCCGCCCGGCGGGTGCCGGCGGCCGAGGTGGTGCAGGGCATGCGCGGCTGGTCGGAGCGCGCGGTGCTGGCCCGTCCCGACGGGCGGGAGGGCAAGACCCGGCACTCGCACTTCATGATCGGCGCGCTGGCCGCCCCGCGGCCCGGCATGCGGCACGCGCCGCGCCACCTGGTGGTGGAGTGGCCGTTCGGCCGCCAGCAGCCGCGCTCCTACTGGATGACCAACCTGCCGCCGGACCGGCTGGCCGACACGGTGGCGCTGGCCGAGCTGCGCCACCACGTCGGGCGCAGCCACGACCGGCTGCACGAGGAGTACGGGCTGGGCGACTTCGAGGGCCGCTCGTTCCGCGGCTGGCACCACCACGTGACGCTGGCCTCGGCCGCGCTCGGCTTCCACCGGCTCCAGGAGCTGGAGGCCGAGTTCCTCGGGGACGAGGAGGAGCGCTACCTGCGCGAGGCGTAGTCCGGCGCGCAGCGACGGCCGCGGGGGCCGACCCGGACCGGGTC